>DAHUZG010000226.1 GCA_027306715.1 Acidimicrobiaceae bacterium | reverse complement strand
GGTCTGCAGCTTGGCCTTGCCGAAGGTCGACTGGGCGAGCTGGGCGTCAGTCGACCCGGTCAGCGCCGTCAGGCTGACCGAGGGCTTGTCCCAGGCGGCGATCTTCGCCGGCAGGGTGGAGCCTTTCCGCTCGGCGAGGATGATCGAGTAGGGCACGTAGGCGCGGCTGAACGAGATCGCCTTCTCGCGGGCCGGCGTCGGGGAGAGCCCGACCGAGACGAAATCGAATTTCTTCGCCTGCAGGCCAGGGATGAGCCCGGTGAACGCCATGTTCACGATGTGAAGCTTGAGGTGCATCGCAGCAGCCAGCTTGTGTAGGAGCACGACGTCGTAGCCGGCGGGCTGGCCCTTGGCGTTGAGGTACATCTCGGGCTTGAACTGAAGCGTCATCCCGACGGTCAGCGTGCCGGGCGTGATCAGGTGGTAGGGATTGGACGGCGCCCGCCGGGTCGCCGCGGCGCTCACCCCGACGAGGCTGCCGACTCCGGCGACGGCGATGCAGGCGACCGCTGCTCCCCGTCTCATCGTTGCTCTGATTCTCATCTTCCCCTCCTGGTTGGTTGTTGCATGACAGCTGAGCTTGGTAGCGGCTGGGACCGGCTGCTGAAACAGCGGCGGGTCAGCCGATCGGCAGGACCCCGTCGGCGATGGCCTTGGCCCGTCGCGTCTGGCGCCCCGTCAGCCACTCGGCGAGCGGGCCCTTGGCCGGCTTCACGAGCACGCGCTCGACGAGGCGGAACAAGAAGTCGAGGATGAAGGCGGCGACGACGTAGAAGCCGGCGGCGACGGTGTAGAGGACGAATGGCTGGTAGGTGTTCGAGACCGCGCTCTGGGTGACGTAGATGAGCTCGCCGAGGCCGATCGTGAACAGCACAGAGGTGTCCTTGATCATCCCGATGAACATGCTCCCGATGTTCGGGATGGCGATGCGGGTGGCTTGCGGGAGCACGACGCGGAGGAACACCTGGAAGCGGTGCAGCCCGATGGCGAGCCCGGCCTCGCGCTGGCCCTTGTGGATCGCCTCGAGGGCGGCGCGGTAGATCTCGGAGATGAAGGCGCTGTAGAGGAGCACGAGTGCGATCACGCCGGCCTGGAGCGGCGAGAAGTTGATGCCGAGGAGCAGCGACAAGCCGAAGTACACCCAGAGGACCGAGACGATGATCGGGCAGCCGCGGAAGAGGTTGATGTAGAGCGCCGCCAGGAAGCGGACCGGCGAGCGTGACATCCGCCCGAGGGCGACGACCAGCCCGACCGCGACCGAGATCACGAGCGCCAGCGCGGCGCACTCCATCGCCACGCCGAAGCCGGCGAGGAGGGCGCCGTGGTACTGCCAGGCGACGGACCAGTTGAAGGCGGCGGAGGAGGCGAGGATCACCGGGGCCGTCCTGCTCGCGGGCGGCCGAGCCGCCGGGTCGGCGTCCCGAAGCGCCTCACAGCACCGCTCCGATGAACTGCTTGGTGCGCGGGCTCGAGCACTGGTCGTAGAAGCCGCGCCCCCCGGACTCGACGACAGCCCCCTGCTCCATGAAGACGTTGAAATCGCCGATCTCGCGGGCGAAATTGAGCTCGTGGGTGACGATCACCATCGTCATCCCCGACTCGGCGAGCTTGCGCATGGCGGCGAGCACCTCGCCGACGAGCTCGGGATCGAGCGCAGACGTCGGCTCGTCGAAGAGCATCACCTTCGGGTCGAGGCTGACGGCGCGGGCGATGGCGACGCGCTGCTGCTGGCCGCCCGAGAGCTGGGCGGGGAAGTGGGCCGCCCAGCGCAGCAGCCCGACGCTGGCGAGCGCCGCAGCGGCCTGCCGGTACGCCTCGGGGCGCGGCATCCTCTTCGCCCGCCGGAGCCCGAGCGCCACGTTGTCAAGGGCGGTGAGGTGAGGGAAGAGGTGGAATTGCTGGAAGACCATCCCGACCTGGCGGCGCAGCTGCATCGGGGAGCCGCGCTCGGAGGGCGCGCACGGCGCCGGTCCGTACTCGACGCCGAGCACCCGCACCGAGCCCTCGTCCGGACGCTCGAGGAGGTTGATCGAGCGCAACAGCGTCGACTTCCCCGAGCCGGACGGCCCGAAGACCACGACGTGCTCGCCCTGGCGGACCGAGAGGTCGACGCCGTGCAGCACCTCGGTCTCGCCGAAGCGCTTCTTGATCCCGCGCAGCTCGACGACGGGAGCCGCTCCGGGGTCGCGCAGCTGAGCGGCGGGCACGCCGGCCGTGACGGTGGCCCCGTCGGCCGCCGGGTCAGTCGCCGTGCCGGTCGGGCCGGCGCCCTGCGGCGCGGTCACGACCATGCGCGAGCGCGCCCGGCGGCTCGATCCGCCGAGCCAAGCTGTGGCGAAGCCCCCGTGGAACGCACGTCCTCCGCTCCTCACCGAACTGCGCCTGCGCCGACTGTTCGCTATGCGACCATCTGTCCGAAATCATCCGCTCTCCGGCGCCGGGGTGTCAAGTCGGGCGCCGGGCGGAGCCGCCAGCCAGGGGTTGCTCCGGCGCAACGCCTCGAAGGCCATCAGCACGCGGTCCCGCCACTCGACGCTCTCCTCCCACAGCCGGCGCGGGAAGCGCTGCTGCAAGGCGCTCGCCACCTCGGCGACGAGCTCGTCGGTCCACGGGTCGTCCTCGCCGTGGGCGGCACCCATGCGCCGGTAGGCAGGACCCATCCGCTCGGCGTGGACCTCGATCCCGCCGCGGATGTTCAGCTCGGCGGTCTCGAAGGGGCCGAGGACCGCCCAGCGGCGACCGAGGCCGTCCCGCATCACCGAGTCGATGCCGGCGGGCGTGACGACACCGTCGCGGACGAGCCGGTACGCCTCCCGCAGCACTGCGCCCTGGAGCCGGTTGAAGACGAAGCCCTCGATCTCCCTGCCCAGCACCACCGGCGTCATGCCGGCTGCCTGCAGGCGCGCCTTGACGCCTGTCACGATCCCGGCGGAGGTCGCCGGGCCGGGGACGAGCTCGACGATCGGCAGCAGGTAGGGCGGGTTGCCCGGATGGGCGACGAGGCAGCGCCCCGTGCCGCGGAGGCCGGCGGTGATCGTGGAGATCGCCAGCGCCGACGACGAGGAGGCGAGCGGCACCCCGGCCGCGGCGAGGCCGTCGAGCTGGCCGAACAGCTCCTGTTTCAGCTCGAGGCTCTCCGGCGCGCACTCCTGGACGTAGGCGGCCCGCGAGACGGCCGAGGCGAGGTCGCCGGTGACCGTGACACGGCCGCTCAGAGCGGCAGGCACCTCGTCGAGCAGCCCTGCCTGCGAGAGCGCCGCGAGGCGCCGCGCCAGCTCGCCGCCCGCCAGCTCACGCCGGCCGGCGTCAGGGTCGTAGAGGACGACCGGGCTGCCGGCGCGGGCGAAGACGATCGCCCAGGCGACGCCGATGCTGCCGGCGCCGACGACCGCCACCGGGCCGCCGCCCGACCCGGTCTCGGCGCCCGACGCCGCGGCCCGAGCCTCGGCGCCCAGACGCCCGTCGAGTAACGTGCGTTCGCTCATCGCACAAACCTACGTGGAGCGAACATGAACCGCACGCCCCGCCACGTGCCCCGCCACCGCTCAGCGAGCGGCGCTCGACCCCGACTGGCTGTCGACGACCATCCCCTCGGCGACAAGGGTCATGCAGGCTCGCGTGTTCGGCACGCCGTCCACGACGACGAGGCAGTCGAAGCAGACGCCCATCCCGCAGAACACGCCGCGGCGCTCGCCACCTGCGGTGCGCCGCGTCGCCGCGCCGCGCTCGGCGATCATCACGGCCGCCACCGACTCGCCGGCGTAGGCGCTGACCGGGATGCCGTCGAGGCGAAGGCTCACCCGCTCGCCGCGTTCCAGGCCGTCGGCGGCGCCGAGCGGGACCCGCCCGCGGGGAAGGAGGCGCACGCGGCGATGGTAGTGGTGCCGCCAGCCGCCGCCGCCCCGGGGCTCCGATGAGCCCGCACCCGGTGCCGGGCCTGCTCGCCGGCCGGGTCGCGGTCGTCACCGGTGGTGCCGCCGGCATCGGCGCCGCCATCGCCCGCACCCTCGCCGAGGCGGGGGCGCGTGGAGCCGTCCTCGACCTCGCCGCGCCCGAAGGCGGGGCGCCGGAAGGCTGGCTGGCGCTGGCGGCCGACGTGCGCCGGGCCGACTCGCTCGCCGCAGCCTTTGCCGAGGTCGCCGCCGCGCTCGGTCCGCTCGACATCGCGGTCGCCAACGCCGGGATCGTGCCGCCGTGGACGACCACGGCCGGGATCGACGTGGCGCAGTGGGACGAGGTGATGGCGGTCAACGCCCGCGGGGCGATGCTCACCGTGCGCGAGTTCGCCCGCGTCACGAGCGGCCGGGCAGGCGCCGTCGTCGTCACCTCCTCGATCAACGGGTGGAAGGGCGACTGGCGCATCCCGGCCTACGTGGCGAGCAAGCACGCGGTGCTCGGGCTCGTCCGCTCGGTCGCCCAGGAGCTCGGCAGGTCCGGGATCCGGGTCAACGCTGTCGGGCCCGGTCCGATCGCCACCGACGCCCTCCTCGGACGGATGGCCTCGCGCTCGGGCCGTACCGGGCAGAGCGTCGACGCGGCGCTGGCGAGCGCCGCCGGGTCGACGGCCCTCGGTCGGCTGGCAACCGTCGAGGAGGTGGCGAACGCCGTTCTTTTCCTCGCGAGCGACCTCTCGTCGGGGATCACCGGGCAGCTGCTCGCCGTCGACGCCGGCGTGCTGTGATGACCGGCGCGCTCTGACGACCGGCGTGCTCTGACGAGCCGAGGAGGCACGAGACGATGATCGACCTGAGCGGCAAGACCATCCTGCTGACCGGCGCCTCACGTGGCATCGGCGCGGCGACCGCGCCCGTGCTGGGCGCTGCGGGGGCGTCGGTGATCGCCCACTACGCCGACGACGCACAGGGAGCGCGAGCCGCGACCGCGGAGATCCCCGACGACCGGAAGCTCCTGCTCTCGGCCGACTTCTCCGAGCCGGGAGCTGGGCGCCGGCTGTGGAAGGAGGCGGTCGGGTGGCGGGGGCGGATCGACGTCCTCGTCAACAACGCAGCGATCATGCCGGACACGCCGATCGACGCCGCCGACGACGACTGGGACGCTGCCTGGGAGCAGGTGCTGCAGGTCAACGTGCGCGAGCCGGCGGACCTGATGCGCGACGCGGTGCGCCACTACCGGCAGCTCGGCGGCGGGACCATCGTCACGATGTCGAGCTGGGTGGCCGAGCAGGGCTCGGCGATCGCCCAGCTGTCGGGGTACGCGGCCACCAAGGCGGCGGTGCGGGCGATCACCCAGACGATCGCACGGAACTACGCCAAGGACGGGGTGCTCGCCTACGTCATCGCGCCCGGGATCGTGCGCACTCAGATGTCGGAGATCGCGGCGGCCTCCCGCGGTGGCGAGGACAAGGTGCGGGCGATCCTCCCTCTTGGCGACATGGTCCCTCCGGGCGAGGTCGGCTCCCTCGTGGCGTTCCTTGCCAGCGGGCTCTGCCGGCACCTCACCGGCGCCACCTTCGACCTCAACGGGGCGGCGTACGTCCGCTGAGGGCGGGCTGGGCGGCGGCGCCGGCGGCGGCGGCGGCGCCGGCGGCGGCGCCATGGAGCTGTTCGACCTGCGGGTCGTCGTCGAGCGGATCGAAGGCCGCCCGGTATGCGGGCTCGAGGTCGGCGACTACTTCGAGCTGCGCGGCTCGAGCCGGCTCGAGCTGCCGCCGGGCAGGCACTTCTGCGTCTACGCGTTGGCCGCGGTGCTCCCGCTGCTGGCGGCCAAGCAGCGCCAGCTGCCTGCCGGCGACTGGCTCGAGCAGGAGACGCTCGTCGCCTGCCCGGACCCGGAGGAGCGTCTCGTGATGCGGGTCGAGCGCATCGGGAGGGTCCGGCTCGACGCCTCCTCGCTGACGTGACGAGGTCGGAAGCGGGCGTCCGGGGAGCCGTCGGCGCGCCGGGCGCGCCGGAACGAGCGGCGCGCTTCGGGCTCGGCTTCCAGTCCGACAAGGCGATCGCCGACTACGAGCGGCTCGCCGCGGCCGCCGAGTCCTACGGCTTCGACGTCGTCAGCGTCTTCGGCGACCTCTGGTACCAGCCGCCGATCGTGGCGCTCTTGGCGATGGCGCGCGCCACCTCGCGGGTGCGCCTCGGCCCGGCCTGCCTCAACCCCTTCACGCTGCACCCGGTCGAGATCGCCGGCCAGATGCGCGCCCTGGCGGCGGCCTCGTCTGGACGCGCCTATCTCGGGCTCGCCCGGGGGAGCTGGCTCGAGGCGCTCGGGATCGACCAGCGCCGGGGCGTGTCGGCGGTGCAGGAGGCTGTTGCGGTCGTGTCGGCGCTGCTTCGCGGCGACACGAGCGGGACGCAGGGCGAGCGCTTCGCGCTGCCGGCGGGGGAGTCGTTGCGCGGCGGGCCGCTGCCGTGGCGGGTGCCGTTGCTCGTCGGCACCTGGGGGCCCCGCCTGGCGCGGGTCGCCGGCGCCATCGCCGACGAGGTCAAGCTCGGCGGCTCGGCGAACCCGGCGATGGTGCCGCTGCTGCGCCGGTGGGTGGACGACGGGGCCGCGGCCGCCGGCCGCCAGCCAGGTGCGGTCGGCCTCGTGATCGGGGCGGTGACCGTCGTCGACGAGGACGGCGCGGCGGCGCGCCGGCGGGCGCGAGAGGAGTGCGCGATGTACCTCGAGGTGGTCGGCGCCCTCGACCGCACGCTCGAGGTTC
Organism: Acidimicrobiaceae bacterium; assembly: GCA_027306715.1. GTDB lineage: Bacteria > Actinomycetota > Acidimicrobiia > Acidimicrobiales > Bog-793 > DAHUZG01. The sequence goes on along the minus strand of DAHUZG010000226.1, from coordinate 2,433 downwards.
CGCCCGAAGTGCTCTCGGGCATACGACGCCACCTGGCAGCCGGCGAGCGCAGCGCTGCGGGGGCGATGGTCCCGGGGGAGCTGCTGGCGCGTTTCGCCTTCGCCGGCACGCCGGGGGAGGTGGCCGAGCAGGCGGCCGGGCTGCTCGAGGCGGGCGTGGACCGGATCGAGTTCGGGACCCCGCACGGCCTGAGCGACGACGAGGGCGTGCGGCTGCTCGGCGGCAAGGTTCTCCCCGCGCTGAGGCGGTGCTGACGAGGTGAGCGCGGGCACAGCCAGGGCGGGCGCTGGCTCGACGCGCGCCGCGCTCGGTCCGGCGCTCGTCACCGGTGGGGGGCGGGGGATCGGGCGTGGGATCGCCACGTCGCTCGCCCGGCGGGGCGCTGCGGTGACCATCGCCGACATCGACCTCGAGGCGGCGAGGTCGGTCGCCACCTCGATCAGCGACGAAGGGCTGTCGGCACATGGAGTGCACCTCGACGTCACCGACGTCGACGAGGTGCGCCGAGTCGTGGCCGGGGCCGACGCCGCAGTGCCGCTCGACACAGTCGTCTGCAATGCCGGCGTCGCCTTCAGCCGGCCAACGACCGAGGTCGAGCCGGAGGAGTTCGACCGCCTGATGGCCGTCAACGTGCGCGGCGTCTTCTTCGTCCTGCAGGCGGGGCTGCGGGCGATGCTGCCGCGAGGGCGGGGGAGCATCGTCACGGTGGCCTCGACGTCGTCGTTCACGGCGTCCACCTCGCCGATGGCCGCCTACGACGCCTCCAAGGCCGCCGTGCGGATGATCACCGCCGCCACGGCCCGCGAGGTGGCGCGCTCGGGTGTGCGCGTCAACGCCGTCGCTCCGGGCACCGTCGACACCGATCTCGTGCGCGCCCTCGGCGGGCTCGCCACCGGCGAGCAGCTCGAGGCGCTCGCCGGGGCCAAGATCCCGATGGGGCGGCTCGGGCTCGCGGAGGAGATCGGCGCCGCCGTCTGCTTCCTCGCCTCGGACGAGGCGAGCTACGTCACCGGTCATACCCTGGCGGTCGACGGGGGCTGGCTGGCCTGAGGCCGGCTCAAAGGGCGCCGAAGCCGCGCCGGGTGACGCCTCGTCGGGGGACGGGTGCCAGCCCGGCACCGGCGGCCAGCCCGAGAGCCGGGCAGACCGCCGCCGCTCAGAGGTTCAGGACGCTCAGAGGTTGAGGACGCTCAGAGGTTCAGGAATTGCCGGTTCGGCGGGCTGTATGCCTGCAGCATGTAGACAAGCACCGACATCGACAGCACCGCCCCCGGCCAGAACGCCCGCCGTGGCAGCGCGATCCCGACCGCGAGGACGAGCGGAAAGGCGTCGAAGACGAACCGCGGCGCGATCCAGGCCCCGCCGTCGAAGGTGACCGCGGCGATCACGATCACGCTCAGCGAGAGCCACGCCAGCGGCGCCCGCAGCACCGCCAAGGCCACCAGCCCCACCAATGCCACAGCGACGCTCGCTGAGGTGACCACGGTCACCCCGGGGGCCGAGAAGGCGTAGGCGCCGAATGCCGTCACCCCCCGCCACGGCAGGCTGAGGTGCACCATCCACCCGGCGCGCTCGACCCGGCTCCAGGTGTAGGGCGAGCCCGTATGCGCCCACAGGTAGCCGAGATAGGCCGCCGCACCGCTAGCTGCCAGCACCGGAGCGAGAAGCCCGCTCAGCCGCCGTGCGACCAGCGCCGCGGCGAGCAACGCCGCGCACAGCGGCACGAGCATGAGCGACAAGCTGGCGGTCCCTGCCGCTCCGAGCAGACCGGCGAGCACGAGACGCCGTCGGTCCATCGCCGCCAGCGCCCCGATCGCGAAGGCCACGGCGAGCGAGTCGGCATAGACTATCCCCGCGACCACCGAGCCCGGGAAGACCGCCAGCAGCACACCGGCCTGCATCGCGCGACGCGAGCCATAGCGCGGCGCGACCAGCAGCACCGCCCCGAGGGCAGCCGCCGCACCCCCGAGCCAGCTGATCGACACGAGGCCCCACACGATGGGCATTCCCGTGATGGCGGCGAGGCAGCGGCCGAGCAACGGGAACAGCGGGAAGAAGGCGACAGTCGATCCCTGGTAGGCGACGATCGGCACATGGCTCGGATAGCCCGAGACCGCGATCCCGATGTAGTAGCCGGCGTCCCAGGGCGCGAGGATCGAGACCACGCCGGTGTGGTGTTGCGCGGCGAGGACGGTGGCGTCGACGACGAGAGCGACTCGCGAGACGAGGTAGGCGCCGAGGACGGTGGCAATGACGCGCAGACCGACGGCGACCCGACGATCTGTCGCCTGCCTCGCCTGCGGTGGCGCCGAGCCGAGCGGTGTCCGCAGCCGGCCGAGGGCTGCCGCCGAGCTCATCCGAGCAGCTTGCGTAGCGCGGCTGGACCCGAGCTGACGTAGCCGGCATCGTCGAGGCGCTGGATCGCCTCGATCC
>DAHUZG010000219.1 GCA_027306715.1 Acidimicrobiaceae bacterium | reverse complement strand
CGTCTCCTGGCCGCTCTGGATGTCGGCGAGGTTCTCTGGAGCCGGGGCGTTGTCGACAAGAGCGACGTGGATGCCGGCCGCGGCAAGCGCCGCGGGGACGCCGTAGTAGGTCTCACCCGACGCCGTCGCCACGACGTTGATTCCCGGGTCGCGTTGCAGCGCGGCGACCTCCTGGGTGGTGTCGGTGGTCCCCATCGTCGTGATCGGGATGTCGAGCTCGGTCACCTTGCAGACGCTGCAGAGCCGGTGCATCTCGGACTTGAAGGTGGCGACGAGGCTCGGGCTGAAGACGAGGTCGGGAATGTTCTCGATCATCACGTTCGCCTTGGCGCCGTACTTGGCCACCACCCAGGCAGCCTGCAGCTCGCCGCCGAGGAACGCGAAAGGCTCGCCCGACTGCTGCGCGCCGATCCCGTACTGGCGGCGCTCGGCGGTCGTCCACGGCATCCCGCCGGTGGCGACGGGGATGTGCTTGGCCTTCAGCTGCAGCAGGTACGGCTTGATGAGCAGGGGGTTGGTCGGGAGGATGATCACCCCCGCCGGCTTGGAGGCGAGCATCGCCGAGAAGGCGGTCGGGACGGCGGCCACCGAGGGGCCGGCCAGGTACTCCTTCAGCTGGACGCCCATCAGCTTGGCGGCCGGCTGCATCAGGTCCCAGAGCAGGCCGCAGACCGAGGTCCCACAGGACATCACCGCGATGTGGGCGCCGACCGGGCGGCGCTTGAGCGGCACCGAGACCGGAAAGGCCGTCGGGTGGCTGTACTTGGCGAGCAGCGCCTTGGCCGCCGCCACGTTGGCGCCGGCGGCAGACGGGTGCCGTGCCGCCGGCGTCCTCGGGCTCGCCGAGGCGGCGAGCGCCCCTCCGGCGAGGCCGACGCTCAGCAGCGCCGCCGCCGAGGCAAGACCGATCCTGCGGACACCTGCGATCACTGAACCCATGGGGCCCCCTTATCTTTCGTCCCATGTGACGAAGCAGCTGTACCACATCTGACGGCGTCAGCGCAATCCACGCCGGTCTCAGGACCGCTCTCTCGCTACCGCCCGCACGGCGGCCGCCAGCTCGAGGAACGGGTTGACCGCCGGGTCGGCGCTGCCCTGCACCGGATCGGGCTGCATCCAGTTGTGGCAGATCGAGACCGAGAGCCCGAGGTCGGGGTCGGCCCAGGCGATCGAGCCGCCGATCCCGGGATGGGCGAGCACGTGCGGGTTCGGCCCGAGCAGCGGGTAGGCCGGCGGCGACTCGCCGCCGAGCCAGTATCCGCCGATGCCGACCCAGGCCACCCAGCCCATCACCCGGTCGACGGTCTCGGCGTCGGGGCGCGGGGCGGCGAACGAGGCGATCCGCTCCGCGCTCAGGTAGCGGCGGCCGGCGAGGCTGCCGCGGTTGGCGAGGAGCGAGAACAGGCGTGCCCCCGAGCGGGCGTTCATGATCACCCCGGCTCCGGGGTGCACGCCCTGGCGGACGTCGCGGCGGTTGTGCACGTCCGGGCCGGGGAAGACTGCGAGCGGCATCGACTCGTCGAAGAGCGGATTGGCCCCCGGCTGCGGGCTCCAGTCACAGATCACCGGCGCCACCCGGCCGAGCTCGGAGTCGGGCACGCCGAGGAACAGCGAGTCGATGCCGAGCGGCCCGCACAGCTCCTCGGCGAGGAAGCGCTCGACCGGCCGGTTCGCGGGGTCGGCGCGGCGGATCAGCTCGCCGGCGATCCAGCCCCAGACGAGCTCGTGGTAGGCGTTGGTCGTCCCCGGCGCGAAGCGGGGCTCGGCGTCCTCGATCCCGGCGATCATCCAGTCCCAGTCGCACATCTTCTCCGGCGTCACGCCGGGGGGCATCTGCGGGATACCGGCACGGTGGGCAAGGACGTCAGCGACGGTGGTCGCCTCCTTGCCCCTCCGCCCGTACTCGGGCCAGTAGGCGCTGACGAGCTCGTCGTAGGCGATCTCGCCGCGCTCGGCGAGCAGGTGCAAGCAGGTGGCGACGATGCCCTTGGTCACCGAGAAGACGCTGAACAGGCTGGAGGTGCCGACCGGCTCGCCGCCGCGCTCGACGGACCCGGCGCCGGCATCGACGATCAGCTCCTCGCCGAGATAGGCGGCGACCTGCACCCCGACCTCGCCGAGCGAGAGGGCGTGCTCGAGCGCCGCCTCGACGCGCTCGTCGCCCGCCGCCACCGCGTCGCCGGTCGCCGCGCTGCCGGCGCTCATCGTCCGCTCGGGAAGCGGAAGCGCTGCTCGGGGTCGAGCACGGCGACGACGCGGATCGGGCTCCCGTCGCCCTCCTTGAGCCGGGTCGGGAAGCAGAAGAACGTGCAGCGCTTGCCGGTCACGGCGTCGAGCTCGCCGCCGACGTTCTCGATCCCGGGGATCCCGGCAAGCAGCATCGTCTTGTGCGCCGGCTCCCATCTCGGGAAGTCCTCGTGCACGTCGCGACCGGTCTCGGCGCGGTACTCCTCGATGAGGTGCGGCAGGATCGGGCCCGGGCCGTGGATGACCATGCGGGTCCCGAGCGGGTGGTCGAGGGCCTGCACGTCGACGCCGACGAGCTTCACGCCCTTGTCGACGAGCCACTGCGCGGCGGGCTCGTGCAGGCCCGGCGAGTACGAGTAGTAGATGTCGTTGTCGCCGAAGTGGCGGTGGGCGCCGGTGTTGATCATGACGATGTCGCCGGGGCGGATCTCCGGGCGCGCCGCCTCGAGGTCCTCAGGGGTGATCACGCCCCACTTCTGCTTCGGGATCGAGACGGCGACGCCGGTGCCGAAGAAGCGCCAGAGCGGGAACCCGTCGAGGTACGGCTGGTCGGCGGTGACGTGGATCGGGGTGTCCATGTGCGTGCCGCGGTGCATGATGCCGTCGTACTCGACGGCGTAGAAATCGTGCATCGCGTGGTAGTAGCGCTTGTGGACGACGAGCGGCGGGCTCATCGGCGAGGGCCACTGCACCATGTTGTGCTCGAGCTCGTGGCTCAGGTTGTAGAAGCGCAGCCCGTCGCTGCCCGCCGGGGTGCCGCTGTCGGCGCTCGTGCTCATGACTCCTCCCCGCTCTCGAGGCGGTACTGGCCGGACGGGTCAAGGATCGCCACCAGCCGCACGAAGCAGGCGTCGGCGCCCGAGAAGTTCCACGGCATGGCGTGGAAGCCGCAGCGCATCCCGCTCACGGCGTCGACGTCGCCGCCGACGTTCTCGACCGTCGGGATGCCGGCGCGGGCGAGCAGGCGGTGCGCCGGGCTCCAGGCCGGGAAGTCCTCCCGCACCTCGCGACCGGTGCGCTCGCGGTAGCGGCGCGGCAGCTCGACGACGAAGGGTCCGACGAGGCGGTGCTGCTGGGCGAGCGTGGTGGCGAGGGGGTGGTCGATGTTCGCGGTGTCGATGCCGACGAAACGGGGCTCGCGATCGGCGAGCCAGCGCGCCGCCGACTCGTCGAGGCCGGGGGCGTGGCCGAAGTACTCCATGTTGTCGGAGTAGCGCCGGTGCCACCCGGTGTTGACGACGACGGCATCGCCGCGCTCGACCGGCGGGCTCGCCGCCTCGAGGTCGGTGGCGGTGACGTACTCCCACTCGCCTTTCGGGATCGAGAGCACGACGCCGTTGCCGAAGAAGCGCTCGATCGGGATCTCGCCGACGCCGATGCCGCCCTGGGCGAGGTGCAGCGGGGCATTGACATGGGTGCCGTTGTGCAAGAACGTCCGCACGTGCTGGGTGAGCACGCCGTGCTCGGCATGGGTGGCGACCCTCCGCACCTGAACGTCGGCGAACCCGGGATGAGCCGGGGTGTAGTGGCCCCACTCCTGGGTCAGCTCGACGAAGACGAGCCCGCTGGCGGGCTCGACGACGCCCACCTCGCCGAGCGCTGCCGGTAGCGGGGCCGCCGCCGGGGCGGTGCCGCCGTCCGCTGGTTGACGCCCCGCTCGTGTCTCGGCCGCCGCCATCGCTTCCTCCTCGCTGTTGCTCATCCGGCGGTGTAGCCGCCGTCGACGTAGATCACCTGGCCGGTGCAGAAGTCCGACGCCGGCGAGAGGAGGTAGACCGAGATCCCGACGAGGTCCTCGGGCTCGCCGAGCCGTCCGAGCGGGATGCGGGCGACGTTGCGCTGGCGCGCCGCCTGACCGCGCTCGTCGTCGGCGTAGATCCAGCCCGTGAGCGCCGAGCGGAACACCGTCGGGGCGATCGCGTTGACGGTGATGCCGCGGGGCCCCCACTCCGTCGCCAGCACGCGCGTCAGGGCGTCGACGCCTCCCTTCGACGGGCAGTAGGCCGAGTAGCCCTGGTTGTTGCCGTGGCGCCCGCGGACCGAGGAGACGAAGAGGACCTTCCGCCCCTGGCCCCCGTCGCCGACGGCCTCGCCGAAGGCCCTGGCCATGAGCCACGGCCCGCGCAGGTTGGCGTCGATCACCGCCTGCCAGCTCTCGAGCGACATCTTCTCGATCTTGTCGGGATGGTTGTGCCCCGAGGCGACGACGAGCAGGTGCGGGGCGCCGAAGGAGCGCACCGCCGCCGAGACGATCTCCTCGGCGTCTGCAGGGCTGTCCGGGCGCCGGCAGACGGTCCTCACCTCGGCGCCCGTCGCGGCGACGTCGTCGGCGGCGGCGGCGAGGCTTTCCTGCGAGCCGCCGGCGAGCACGAGCCGGCAGCCGAGGGCGCCGAGGGCCGTCGAGACGACCCGCCCGTAGGCTCCGGAGGCGCCGGTGACGACGGCCACCTTGCCGGCGAGCTCGAACAGCGACAGCGGCGAGCGGACCGCCGCTTGTGGGCTCACGAGATGCCGAGCAGCTCGACGGCGAGCCCGCCCTTGATGTGGTCGGTCGTGGCGGCGTCGAGCCCGGACCGGTCGAAGAAGCTGAGGCGCTCCTCGAAGTCCTCCTCCGCCTCGTAGGGGTAGTCGGTCCCGTAGAGGAGGTGGTCGGCGCCCATCACGTCGGCTGCGCAGCGAAGCGCCTCGACCGAGCCCGAGACGGTGTCGAAGTACATCCGGTGGATCGCCTCCTCGCCGCGCCCTTTGGTCATCCGCATCATCCGGGCAAGGACGAACGGCAGAGTGCCACCGAGGTGCGGGACGATGAACTTGATGTTCGGGTAGCGGTCGCCGATCCCCGAGAGGGCGAGGCGGGTGGCGGCGATCGTGTCCTCGAAGGTCCCTCCGCAGAGCCAGGCGAGGTTGTAGTCCTTGTCCGAGCAGAGGCAGTCCTGCCCGACCGGGTGCAGCAGCACCGCCGCCTGCCGGCGGTCGAGCTCGGCGTAGACCGGCTCGAGCTGCGGGTCGTCGACCTGGCGCCCGGCGATCGTGCAGCCCATCGTGAAGCCGACCACCGGCGAGAGCGAGAGCGCCCGGTCGATCTCGGCGAGCGACTCGTCGACGAACGGCAGCGGCAGCACGGCCAGGGTGTAGAAGCGCCCGGCGTGCTCGGCACAGAGCTCGGCGAACAGGTCGTTGCCCATCGAGGCGGCCTCGGCGGCGTCCTTGGCCGCAGGAAGGTAGGGCTGGGCCTGGGAGAGCGAGAGCACCTGGACGTCGACCCCGCAGCGGTCGAGCAGCGCCAGCCGCTCGTCGATCGTCTGGGCGCCGAGCGGGGCGACACCGGGGTAGGGCAGGTCCGCCCGGTCGATGCGCTCCAGGTACCGGCGCGGGTAGTAGTGCGCATGCACGTCGACGATCACGGCGTCCTCCCCCTCTGGTGGGTCACTCTCGCGCCGCCGTGCGTCGAGCCGGCGCCGTGTGCGGCGAGCCGGCCGGAGACCTCCCCCGGTTGGCCCCGCCATGCTACGACCGGCGCGCATCGCGGCTCAAGTCCTCCACGATGCGGGACGATCGCGGGCTCACGGCGCGCGATGCGCCGGCGACGGCCGGTCGCTCAGAGGCCGAAGAGGCGCTCGGCGTTGCTGCGGCCGATCTTCTCCCGGTCCGCCTCGGCGATCGGCACGGCGTCGAACCACTCCGCCGCCTCGGCCATCTCCTCGAAGGGGTAGTCGACGGCGAACAGGACCCGGTCGGCGCCGAGCTCGAGCAGGACGCCGAGCAAAGAGGCGGTGTGGAAGTTCCCGCTCGTCGAGACATAGAAGTTCTCGCGTAGGTACTCGGGCGCCGGCCGCTCGAGGTTCAGCCCGGCGGTCGCCTTGAGCCGGCCCTGCATGCGGTAGAGGGCAAAAGGCAGCAGCTCGCCGAGATGGCCGAGGACCATCGTCAGCTCGGGCACCTTGTCGAAAAGACCGCTCGTGATCATCCGCAGCACGTGGGTGGCGGTCTCGACGCCGAAGCCCCAGGTCGAGCCGAGCAGCTCCGGCCGTCCCTCGTAGATGCCGCGCTGGGACGGCAGCGGGTAACGAGGGTGCAGGAAGAACGGCACGCCGAGCTCGGCGACGCGTTCGAAGAACGGCAAGAACCTCGGGTCGTCGTAGTAGAGGCCCCCGTCGGGCGTCGAGGTGTACCCGTTGACACAGACGCCGCGCAGCCCGAGCTCGCGCACCGCCCGCTCGAGCTCGCGCTCGGCTGCCGGCGGGTCCTGCAAGGCGACGGCGGCAAAGCCGCTGAAGCGCCCCGGGTGGCGCTCGATCACCGCCGCCAGCGCCTCGTTCGCCCGCGCCGCCTGGGTCACGGCCTTCTGCGGGTCGAGCTCTGCTTGCACGCCTTCGGTGACGAGCGAGAGCACCGCCAGCTCGATCCCGCTCCTGTCCATCTGCTCGATCCGCTCGTCGGAGAGGTCGCCGAGGCGGCCGAGCATCTTCCGGTGGGTCTCGGCGCTGAGCCACGCCGAGGACACGTACTCTTCGTGGTCGGGGGTGACGAAGTGCTCCTCGACCGAGATCTTGCCCTGCACCGTTCCCGCCTCCTCTGTGATCGAGCTCGGTGTTGGTCGGGCTCGGTGTTGATCGGGCTCGGTCTAGCCGCCCGCCAGCATCCCCGGGGCGCGCAGCGCCGCGTTGACCCCGTCTGCGGCCTCGAGCAGCGCCCCGGCGAGGAGATCCTCGCGGCCGTAGAAGCGCTGCGCCGGGGCGGCGACGGTGAGTGCGCCGAGGTCGCCGTGCAGGCTGCGCACCGCGGCCCCGACGGCGCAGATCTGCAAGGTGTGCTCCTCGCGGTCGTAGGCGACGCCGCTGCGGCGCACGGCGGCGAGCTCGGAGAGGAGCTTCTGGCGGCTCACGATCGTGTGCTCGGTGAGCCGGGCGAGCCGCGTCGTCGACAGCCGCCGGCGGGCCTCCTCGGGCGCCAACGCCGCCAGCAACGCCTTGCCGTTGGCGGTGCTGTGGAGCGGGAAGGCCTCGCCGACCACCGACACGGCGCGGAGCCGCTGGCTGCCGGCGACCTGGTCGACGAAGCGCACGCAGCTGCCGTCGAGCACCGCCAGGTCGACGGTCTCGTTCACCGCCAGCGAGAGGCGCTCCATGAAGGGATGGGCGAGCTGCACGAGAGTGCTGCCGCCGAGCCCGGCGAGCCTCGCCAGCTCGGGGCCGATCCGCAGGCCGCGGTTGCCCTCGCCCATCTCGACGAACCCCTCGGCGGCGAGGGTGAGGGCGATGCGGTAGACCGTCGAGCGCGGCAACCCGACCTGGCGCGACAGCTCACCGAGCCCGACCGGCTCGGAGCGCCCGGCGAGGGCGCGCAAGATGTGCGTGGCACGCGACAGCACCTGCACGCCGTCGCTGCGCCGCGCCGTCGTCGACATTGCCGTCGTCGCCATTGCCGTCGAGCTTGGTCGCGTCGTCGCCTCCGGCCTCCCAGTTCGTTGATCCTAGGTCCCCGTTGCGAGGGCGGGCGGCAGGCGACAGGCCGGCTCCGCAGCCGGTGAGAGCGCCGTCGGGCTGCGGGCCGCCGGACTCGTACGCGATCGCTTGACTCGCATCGTGAACAGCCGTACCATCATGCGGCCAGCGAGAGGGGGGCTCGAGAGCCCGTGGCGATAGACGTCCACGCCCACCACTACCCGACGGCGTTCCTCGAGCGGTACTCGCTCGCCCCGACGACCTTCGGCGCCTCCGGGCATCACAGCCTCGCCCAGCGGCTCGAGCTGATGGAGAGCGCCGGCGTGACGAGGCAGGTGCTCTCACTGGCCGGCGCCCAGCCCTACTTCGGGCAGCCGAGCGTCGGCGCCGGCGCCGCGGCGATGGCCAATGACTTGCTCGCCGAGCTGTGCGATCAGCACCAGCAGAGCTTCTCGCTGTTCGCCGCCCTGCCGCTGCCCCACCTCGACGAGGCGATCGCCGAGCTCGAGCGCGTCGCCTGCTGGTCATCGTTCGCTGGCGTCGTCGTCGGCTCCACGATCCTCGGGGAGTCGCTCGCCGCCGAGCGCTTCGAGCCGCTGCTGCAGGCCCTTCACGAGCGCTCGGCAGCGGTGTTCTTGCACCCGGTCGGGCGCTGCGAGGAGGTCCGGATCGACCCGCAGCTGCAGTGGCCGCTCGGCGCACCGTTCCAGGACACCCTCGTGGCGCTGGCGCTGATGCTGGCCGACGTCCCGCGGCGCTTCCCCGGCGCCCACTTCATCGTCCCGCACCTCGGAGGGACGCTGCCGTTCGTCGCCTCCCGGCTCGAGCCGACGATGCCCGAGCTCGAGGCGCGCCTCGGATCCCTCTACTACGACACCGTGACGAGCTCACAGGCAGCCTTGCGCTGCGCATGCTCGGTGCTCGGCCCGGGGCGCCTGCTCTTCGGCAGCGACTATCCGTACTGCAGCGCCGAGGAGATGGCCGCCCGCGTCCGCCTTCCCGCCGAGGCGGGCCTTGACGGCGAGGAGGTCGAGCAGGTTCTCGCCGGGCGCGCCGCGGATCTGCTCGGCATCGGCAGGCACGACGGCAGGGAGGGCTGATCGAGGATGGCAAACGAGCGCGAGACATGGGTCCTCGGCGGCGAGCGGATCGAGGTCAGCTGGCGCCCGGCCAAGCCGGCGAGCGAGCTCGGCGACCGCTACCTCGCGCCCGACCCGGGGGTGAGCGTCGAGGACGGCATCTGCTACGAGCGCGACGTGGCGATGCAGCTCTCGGACGGGACGACGATCTACCTCGACGTCTACCGGCCCGAGCAGTCCGAGCCCGTCCCGGCCCTGGTCGCCTGGAGCCCCTACGGAAAGCGCGAGGGGTACTCGCCGGCCGGCTCGATCATGACCCGCATCCTTCCACCGGGAACGTGCTCGCCGGGCACCAAGTTCGAGGGGCCGGACCCTCAGTACTGGTGCCGCCACGGGTACGCGGTGGTCAATCCGGACGCCCGCGGCTCTGGTGGCTCCGAGGGCGACCTCTATTTCCTCGGGACCGCCGAAGGCCGTGACTGCGCCGAGCTGATCGACTGGGCGGGAACACGCGACTGGTGCAACGGCAAGGTCGGGATGACGGGCAACTCGTGGCTGGCGATGTCCCAGTGGTTCGCCGGAGCCGAGCGACCCGAGCACCTCGCCTGTCTCGCCCCCTGGGAGGGGCTGACCGACGTCTACCGCCAGCTGGCCTGCGTCGGCGGGATCCCCGAGGTCGGCTTCATGGACTACCTCGTCAACATCCGTCTCGGACCCGGTCGGGTCGAGGACCTCCTGGCGATGATGCGCGACTACCCGATGATGAACGCCTACTGGGAGGACAAGATCCCGGATCTCTCGCGGATCGAGGTTCCCGTCTACGTCACCGCCGGCTGGAGCCACTTCCACCTGCTCGGCTCGATCGAAGCGTTCCGTCGGATCCCGACCCCGCTCAAGTGGCTGCGCGTGCACCGCGAGTTCGAGTGGATCGACTACTACCTGCCGGAGTGCCTCGAGGACCTGCGGCGCTTCTTCGACCGCTACCTGAAGGGGATCCGCAACGGCTGGGAGCTGACGCCGCCGGTGCGGATCGACGTCATGGACGCCGGCGAGCACGACCACGCCTCGGCGCGCCCCGAGCGAGAGTTCCCGCTCGCGCGCGCCGTGCTCGATCGCCTCTTCCTCGACGCCGCCGGGGCGTCGCTCGTCGACGCGCCCCCGCCAGAGGCGGCTTCGGTCGACTACGACGCCGCCACCGGCTCGGCGAGCTTCTCTTTGCATCTCGCCGAGGACACCGAGATCACCGGCTACCTGAAGCTGCGCCTGTGGGTCGAGGCGCTCGGCGCCGACGACATGGACCTTTTCGTGGCGGTGAAGAAGTACGGCGCCGACGGCGAGGAGCGCCCGACGCTCGTGCTCGGCCAGCCCCACCCCGGTGCCTGGGGGCTGCTGCGCGTCTCGCACCGCGAGGAGGACCCGTCGCGCACGAGCGAGACCGAGCCCTACCTCTCGCACCGGCACCGGCTCCTCTTGGTGGAGAACGAGGTCGTGCCGGTGAACGTCGGAATCTGGCCGACGAGCCGCCTGTGGCGCGCCGGCGAGGAGCTGCGGGTCGTCGTGAGCGGGCACTACGTGCGTGACCCGGACTGGTTCGAGTCCTTCTCCTGGGACACCGTCAACCGCGGCACCCACCGCATCCACACCGGCGGCGCGTACGACTCGCACCTGCTCGTGCCGCGCGTCCCGGCCCGGCCACCGGTCGTGCCCACGAGGACCCTGCCGACGTTGCGCCAGATCCGCGGCCACTGATCCGCAACAGCGGACGAGCGAAGGAGACGACATGGCCCACAGCCACTCAGCAGCAGCACCCGGCGGGAGCGGCGCCGGCACGGCGCCAGGCGGCCGGCAGCGGGGTCGCATCGACGTGCACCGCCACCTGCTGCTACCGCAGTACGTCGAGATGCTCGCCGGAGAGCTCGTCGTCCGCGGGTGGTCCGAGAAGATGAACCCGCCGGACCTGCTCGCCGACATGGACCAAGCGGGCATCACGACGGCGATCCTCTCGCCCTCGACAGCGGTCGACTCGCTCCTCGCCGACCCGGCCGCCTCCCGCCGCTTCTGCCGGGAGAACAACGAGTTCATCGCCGGCCTCGCCCGCGACAACCCCGGCAGGCTCGGCCTCTTCGCGGTCCTTCCGACGCCCGACGTCGACGGCTGCCTCGAGGAGGCGGCGTACGCCCTCGACGAGCTCGGCGCCGACGGGATCGAGCTGTTCACGAGCCAGGGCGGCAAATGGCTGGCCGACCCCTCGCTCGAGCCGCTGTACGCCGAGCTCGACCGGCGGCGGGCGCTCGTCTACACCCACCCCAAGGCGCCGGAGTGCTGCGTCAACCTCATCTCTGAGCTCTCGGTGAGCGACGCCGTCATCGAGTACGGCACCGACACCGCCCGAGCGGTGATGCAGCTCGTGTTCGGCGGCTTCGCGCTGCGCTACCCGTCGATCACCTGGATCTTCTCGCACGCCGGAGGGACGATGCCGGCCCTCTTGGAGCGCTTCGTGAACCTGGCGCGGACCCCGCAGTTCGCCGATGCGCTGCCGGACGGCTTCGTGCCGGTGGCCTCACGCTTCTATTACGACACCGCGCAGAGCTCCAACGCCGCCGCGCTCTCGGCGCTCAGGGTGCTCGCCCCGCTCTCCCACGTCGTGCTCGGCACCGACTTCCCGTGGCGCACCGGCGCCGACCACGTCGAGGGCCTGCGCTCGTGCGGCTTGTTCGACGAGTCCGAGATCGAGGCGATCGAGTGGACCAACCCGCGCTCGATCCTGCCGCGGGTGGCGTCGCTC
>DAHUZG010000213.1 GCA_027306715.1 Acidimicrobiaceae bacterium | reverse complement strand
GTGGGCGTGCGCGTATGCTCGCGCCGTGCAGCCGCCGCGGCGACAAACGGTAGCTCGACATCCCCGACATCGCGCCTTTCGACGTGCCGGCGGGGGCGCCGGCGCGGGTGCCGGCGCCGCCGGCGCCGCCGGCGCCGTGTGCTGCCGCACGGGCGGAGCAAGCTCGTGAGCGCGGGGAGCGGCGTCGAGCGGGCTCGTCAGCTGGCCGAGGCGATCGCCGGGTCGGGCACGATCGTGCAGCGGCCCGGCGCCGTGCAGCGGCCCGGCGCCGCGGAGCGGCCCGGCCTGGCCGGCTGGCCGGCGCGTCGCCGGTTGCCGACCGAGCGCGTTCTTGCCGGGCAGCTCGGCGTCACCCGGGCCGCCGTGCGCGAGGCGCTCTCGGTGCTCGCCACCGAGGGGCGGGTCTCGAGGGAGGTCGGGCGCGGGACCTTCCTTGTCGAGAAGCGACGGGGTGGCGGCGTGGCGTCCGGCCGGCGGCCCGCGCGGCCCACCGATGGCGTCGATGCGGGCGACATCAGCCCGGCCGACGTGCTCGCGGCACGGCGTCTTCTCGAGCCGGAGCTGCTGCCGCTCGTCGTCGCCCGCGCCACCGAGCGCGATCTTCTCGAGATCGAGCGCAGCCTCGACGGCGGCGAGACCGCGTGCACGACCGACGAGTTCGAGCACTGGGACCTCGCTTTCCACCACGCCATCGCCATTGCGAGCCACAACCCGCTCCTTGTCCGCATGTACTCGGCGATCGAGGACGCACGCCGGGGCGAGATCTGGGGGAACCTGAAGCGGCGCGGCGACTCGGCCGAGCGCCGGGCGGCCCGCCAGGGCGAGCACCGGCGGATCTTCGAAGCGCTGCAGGCACGGGAGGCCGCTCCGGCCGTCGACGCCATGGGGGACCACCTCGAGAGGGTCACGGTGGCGATGCTCGGCGAGGGATCCGCGCTCCGTCTCACTGTGAGCTCGCCGGCCCGCTGACAGCGCCGGGGCGGCGCGGTGTAAGTTGACCGTGCCTGAGCGCTGCGGCTAAAGTGTCGACAGTCGACGCATTTGCCGACGATCTGCCCAGGGGGAGCCTTGCCATGCAGCCCTACAAAGTCGCGCTGATCCAGCAGCAGACCACGGTGATCGTCGACCCGAAGGACCGGGACTCGATCGTCGAGCAGAATTTGAGCCGCATCTTCGAGCTGGTCCAGTGGACCTTCAACCGCGTCGGGGAAGTTCGCCTGGCGGCGTTCTCGGAGTACGGCATCATCGGCCAGTACCGGCCGCGCTCGGTCGAGGAGTGGATCGAGCTGGCCGAGACCATCCCGGGGCCGGTCACGGACCGCATCGCCGAGGAGGCACGACGGCTCGGGTGCTACTTCGTCGGCAATCTCTACGAGCGGGACGAGAGCTGGCCGGGGAGGCTGCTGAACACGAACTTCATCATCGACGACAGCGGCCAGATCATCCTCAAGTACCGGAAGAACAACGGTCCGAACAACCTCAACACCACCTATACGGGCCCGGGTGACGTCTACGACGAGTACACAGAGCGGTACGGCGAGCTGAGCATGTTCCCGGTCGTCGACACGCCGCTCGGCGTTCTCGGCACTCTCACCTGCACCGACATCATCTTTCCGGAGATGGCGCGGGCGCTGGCGTTGCAAGGCGCCGAGGTGCTGATCCACCCGACGGCAGAGCCGTGGTCAGACGTCGACGCCATGTGGGACGTCTTCCGGCGCTCTCGGGCCTACGAGAACCTTGCCTACTTCCTCTCTGTCTGCGCCGGCGCCTTCGTCGGGTCCGACCGGCCCCGCGACGGGTACCGCGGGCACTCACAGATCATCGACCACATGGGTCGCGTCGTCTCGATCGCCGCTGGCTCAGGCGAGGCGGTCTGCGTCGGCACGGTCGACGTGAATGCCCTGCGCGAGGTCCGCACGCGCAAGCCAGGAAAGAGCGGCCACGAATGGAACCAGCTCGTCGAGCTGCGAAGTGACCTGTTCGCCGAGGTCTACAAGCGAGCGGACCGCTGGCCGAACAACTACTGGGCGGACC
>DAHUZG010000208.1 GCA_027306715.1 Acidimicrobiaceae bacterium | reverse complement strand
GGCCTGATCCCGTGGTCGCCGGACACCTGTGCCGACCCGTGGAACCACGTCGAGGCGGCGATGGCGCTCGCCGCCGGCGGGCGGCTGGCGGAGGCCGACCGTGCTCTTGAGTGGCTGCTCGCCAACGAACGCCCCGGCGGGGGCTGGCTCGCCGCCTTCACGCCGGCCGGGGCGCCGACGACCGGCCGGGTGGACACCAACTGCGCCGCCTACCCCGCCGTCGGCGTCTTGTACCGGTACCTCGTGAGCGGCGACGCCGGCGCCGTCGCCGCGATGATGCCGGCAATCGACCGCGCGATGGCGCTCGTCCTCTCGTGTCAGCGGGCAGGCGGCGAGGTGTGCTGGGAGATCGACGGCAGCGGCCGGCCTGGTGCCTATGCCCTGGTCGCGGCCAGCTCCTCGATCTACCACGCGCTGCTCGCTGCGGCGCGTTGCGCAGCTGTGCTCGGTCTCGACCGTCCGCGCTACGTGCGCTCGGCCGAGCGCCTCGCTGCGACCCTCTCGGCACACTGCTCGGGTGAGCGTTCCGGCGCCTTCGCCGACAAGTCGGAGTTCGCCATGGACTGGTACTACCCCGTCCTCACCGGCGCCGCCGGCGAGAGCGGGGAGCGGCGGCTCGAGGAGGGCCGGGCACGTTTCGTCGTCGACGGTGCCGGTGTGCGCTGCCGGAGCGATCAGCGCTGGGTGACGACCGCCGAGACAGCCGAGTGCGCCCTCGCCTACGGCCGCGTCGGTCGGCTTGCGGAGGCGCAGGTGCTGCTCGCCTCCACCGTCGCCCAGCGCAGCTCCGACGGCAGCTACGCCACCGGGCTCGTCCACCCCGAGCGCAGCGAGTTCCCGCCCGGCGAGCGCAGCACGTACTCGGCGGCGGCGGTGGTTCTCGCCGACGACGCCCTCACCGGCGGTCCAACCGCGGAGCTGTTCGGATGGCCGCCTCTTGCCGGCCTCGCGGCGGCGAGAGGCCCGGCTCGCCGCGCCGAGCGGGCGGTCGCCGATCAGCGTGCCCGCAGCACCCGCAGGCTGCCGCGCCCGGCATCCCCGTCCTCGACGAACCGCCCTGACTCCAGGGCCGCCAGGTAGCACTCGTAGGGAGGCCGCCCGCCGTCGGCGGGCTCGGGGAAGACGTCGTGGATGGCGAGCACCCCGCCGCCGGCGACATGACCGTGCCAGGCGGCGAAGTCCTCCCGGGCGATCTCCTCGCCGTGGCCACCGTCGAGCAGCAGGAGGGCGGCGGGCGCTCCCCAGTGGGCGCCCACCGTCGGCGAGTCGCCGACCACGGCGACGACGAGCCCCTCGGCGCCGGCATCCTCGATGGCACGGCGGAAGCGCGGCAGGGTGTCGATCCGCCCGGTGCGCCCGTCGACGACCGTCGGGTCATGGTGCTCGAACCCGGCCTGCAGCTCCTCGGAGCCGCGGTGGTGGTCGACGCTGAAGACCACGGCGTCCCGTTCGGGGTGCTCGGCGCACGCAGCCGCGAGCGCAAGTGTGGATCGACCGAGCCAGGCGCCGATCTCGACGAGCGGACCGGGCGCCCTCCTCAGGGCCGCGCGCGCCGCCTCGTGAAGGGCGAGCAGCTCGGTTTCGGGGAAGAAGCCGGTCGTCGCCAGCGCCGTGGCGAGGAGACGCCGGCGGCTGGCTTCGCCCGCCGGGCGCCCGGGGACCGTGCCCAATCGAGAGGTCCTCGCCGCGCCGCCGCCGGCGCCCGCCGCGCTCAGAACGCCGCGAGCAGCGGCAACAGCTCGTGGCGAGTCGCCTCGGCGAGGCGGAGGTTGACCGCCAGCTGCTCGATGCTCTGGGCCACGAGGCGCCGCCTGCCACCGTGGATCCGCTCGTTGTAGAACTGCAGCACCCCCGCCAGGTGCACCGGCTCGCCGTCCTCGCCGAGCTCGCACAGTCCCGAGAGGCCCTGCAGCATGTTGTGCAGCGAGTTGGCGGGGAAGCGCTGCTCGAGGAGGTCGAAAC
This sequence comes from Acidimicrobiaceae bacterium, assembly GCA_027306715.1. Lineage (GTDB taxonomy): Bacteria > Actinomycetota > Acidimicrobiia > Acidimicrobiales > Bog-793 > DAHUZG01. Next base: position 18,409 of record DAHUZG010000208.1, on the reverse strand, counting down.
GCTGGCGCACCAGCTCCCAGGTCGCCGCGCCGACAGCACGGTTGGCGATCAGCGATCCGAGCAGCTGCGGCGCGTTCTGGGTGCGCACCTCGTCGAGGCAGCGCAGGCGGAGGTCGGCGGCCAACTCGGGATCGCGGAGCTGGCCGAGGCTGTAGAGGTGGCGGACCTCGTCGAGCGGGTCACGGGGGTGGCGCCAGCGGTCGAGGATCGCCTCGTACTCCTGCGCCCCGGCGTGGGCGGCGACGACAGCGAGCACCGGAGCAGTTAGGTCGGGGTCGACCGGCGTCCCTCCGCCGAGGTCGGTCGCGGCCAGTCGCCGGGCGCGGGCGACGACGTCCTCGTCCTCGCCGATCGTCCCGAGGGCGCCGACGAGGATCCCCCGCAGCAGGGGCGCCGTCTCGACGTCGCCGGCGTTGCGCTGCCAGCCGAGACGGGCCAACGTCGGCGCGGCGAGCTGGCGGACGTAGGCGGCGAGCGCCGGGCGCAGCGCCGGCGGAGCCACGAGGTCGAGGGTCCCGAGGGCACCGAGCACGCTCGACCAGACGTGCGGGTCGCGCTCGTGGGAGAGTCGAGCCAGCAGCTCGAAGAAGGTTGCCAGCGGTTGGCGGCGGGCGAGCACCGTCGCCCAGGTGTCCGAGACGAGCCCGAACCGCTCGAGCGGCGTCAGCGACTCGAGCCGTCCGAGCAGCTGGGCGCGCGTCGCCTCGTCGTAGGCAGTCCGGTAGAAGCCCGAGCCACCGGCGTTGACGACGAGCGGCTCGCCGGCCGCCTCGGCGCGCTCCGGATCGGGGCCGAGCAGGATGCGCCGCGCCCCGCCGCCAGGCCCGCTGCCGGCAGGGGAGTCACCCGGAGACGCCAGCACGACGGGGACGAGCCAGCCGGAGCCGATCGCCGAGCCCTCGATCAGGCCGAGGCGCGCCGCCTCGTCGCTCGGGAGGTAGCTGAACGGCTCCTGGCGCAGCTCGAGCACCTCGCCGCCGCCGGCGGCGATGACGGCGCTCGTCGAGACAAGCGGATGTCCCGCCTGGAAGATCCAGGAGTCCATGAGCTGGCGCACCGGCGTCCCGTCGCTCTCGGCCTCGATCGCCTGCCAGAGGTCATGGGTCTCGGTGTTCCCCAGTCGGTGGGCGGCGAGGTAACGGCGGACGCCGGCGCGGAAGCGTTCCTCGCCGAGGTACTCCTCCAGCATCCAGAGGATGCCGGCCCCCTTCTCGTAGGTGATGACGTCGAACATCGCCGCCACCTCGTCGGGCCGGCGCACCTCGTACTCGATCGGGCGCGAGGAGTGGAGGGCGTCGACGCGCAGCGCCCCCGCCCGCCCGCGGGCGAAGCTGACGAAGACCTCCCACTCGGGGCGGTAGTCGTCGCTGCAGCGGAGGGCCATGAAGGTGGCGAAGGCCTCGTTCAGCCAGATGCCGTTCCACCACCGCATCGTCACGAGGTCCCCGAACCACATGTGCGCCAGCTCGTGGTCGACGACCTCGACGAGTCGCTCGAGCTCGCGCCGCCCGGCCCGTTCGGGGTCGGCGAGCAGCACCGCCTCGCGGAAGATGACACAGCCGAGGTTCTCCATCGCGCCGGCGGCGAAATCGGGGACCGCCACGAGGTCGACCTTGTCGCCCGGGTACGGCTGTGCGAAGTAGTCGCGGAAGAAGTCGAGGGCGTGCCGGGCGGCATCGAGCGCCGCCCCGACGAGGTGCCCCTTGCCAGGGGAGTGCACGACCCGGACGGCGACGCCGCCGGCATCGACGGGGTCGGAGGCCTCGAGGGGACCGACGACGAAGGCGACGAGGTAGCTCGACATCAAGATCGTGTCGGCAAAACGGACCCGGCGCCCCCCGCCCTCGAGCGCGCTCGCCCCGACCTCGGCGCCGTTCGAGAGCGCCAGCATCCCCGCGGGCTCGTCGAGGGTGACCGAGAAGACGGCCTTGCGATCGGGCTCGTCGAAGCACGGGAAGGCGCGCCGGGCGTCGGTGTTCTCGAATTGCGTCGTGGCGATGACGTGCTCGACCCCGTCGCCGTCCCGGAAGACGCTGCGGTAGAAGCCGCACAGCCGATCGTTCAGCACTCCCGCGAAATGGCACCTGAGCAGGTAGATGCCAGGGGATATCGGGTGCTCGGGCACGAAGCTGACCCGTTCGAGCTCGTCGTCGGTCTCGATGCCGAGGGTCAGGGCACGGCCCGGGCCAGCCCCGCCGGCCGCCCAGCCGTCACTGCCGGCCGGCGTCAGGGTGGCGGCGCCGATCTCGAGCGCGGCGGCGTTCATCACGATCCGCTCGAGCCGTCCGTGGACCTCGAGCTCGAGGACCTCGGAGCCGGTGAAGCGGGCGCGCTCGAGGTCGGGCGAGAGGAGCAGCTCGTAGCGCCGTGGCGAGGCGTCGTAGGGCAGGCGGTAGTGATCCTCGGGCTCGACTGTGAGGTCCCCTCCCGTGAAATCACCACCGCCAGGTGCACGGCTCATCGTCGCGCCACCCTAGTGCAGGGTCTGGCTACGATCGCCGGGTGCCGTGCAGCCTCGCCCGACCGGACGCGGTCGCCCCCGGCGCCGTTCGCGGTGCAGACGGCGGTGCGCTGCTTAGCCGCCGCTTCGACGTCTGCTGCGTCGGCAACGCGCTGATGGACCATCTCGCCTTCGCCGAGGGTCGTCTCGTCGGCGAGCTCGGCCTCGCCCCCGGCGGTATGACCCTCGTCGACATCGCCACGACCGAGCGGATAGAGGCCATTGTCGGGGCCGGTGAGCAGGTTCCCGGCGGGACGGTGACGAACACCGCCGTCGGGATCGCCTCCTTCGGCGGCCGGCCGGCGTTCATCGGCGCCGTCGCCCGCGACGAGCGCGGCAGCCGCTACGAGCTCGACCTCGAGGCCGCAGGGGTGCACGCCGTGCTCGAGCGCTTCGACTACGACCCCGCCGGCGACGAGGCGGCGACCGGGCGCTGCTTCGTCATCGTCACCCCGGACGCCGAGCGGACGATGGCGACCGCCCTCGGCGTCGGCGGCCGCCTCGACCGCGACGGCCTCGACGAAGCGGTGATCGCCGGCAGCTCGCTCGTCTACTTCGACGGTTACGTCCTCGATCTCCCCGACGCCGAGGCGCTCGTCGGCCGACTCGTGGCGACAGCGGCGGCAGCCGGCACCTCGGTCGCCCTCGGCCTCTCTGACGCCGCCCTTGTCCGCCGTCACCGCGCCCGCCTCAGCAAGCTCGCCGCCGGCGAGGTCGACGTGCTCTTCGCCAACGAGGCAGAGGCGCTGGCCCTCACCGGCGCCGCGGCGCCGGAGCAGGCGGTCGAGGAGCTGCGCCGTGCGGGGCTCATCGTCGCCGTCACCTGCGGGCCGGCCGGCGCCGTGCTCGCCACCGAGACCGAGCGGGTGACGGTTCCCGCCGACGAGGTCGAGGTGATCGTCGACAAGACCGGAGCCGGCGACCTGTTCGCCGCCGGCGTCTGCTTCGGGCTCTCCCTCGGGCTCGGCATCGAGCACGCCGGGCGTCTCGGGTCGCTCGCCGCCGGCGAGGTCATCAGCCACCTCGGGGCGCGGCCCCGGGTCTCGCTCGGCGACCTCGCCCGCAGCCGCGGCCTGATCTGATCAGCCGCTGGTCTCGGGATCCTCGGCGGGCAGCGTCGGCAGGTTGAGGTCGGCGAGACGGACCAGGCCCGAGGCGATCCAGCTCGCCAGCCCGGCCACCTGCTGGTCGATCTTCTCGGGGTCCTCGAGCACGGATTCCTCGAGCCGGTAGATCCCCTGGAAGGTGACCTCGACGGCGGAGGACGGCTGCTCGTGCTCGGCGTCGAAGACCTGCTCGACCGTCGACCCCGTCCGCTCGAGGGGCTCGTCGCCGACCGCCGGCACGGCGCCGTCGAGGGCGGCGAGCACGACAGCGGGATCGGGTGGCGCGACGAGGCGCTGCAGTCGCAATGCCACCTCGATCGCCAGCTCGGGGCGCTCGGCGGGCGACTCGCCGATCGACCACGACCGGTAGGCGCTCTGGCTCCAGGTCGGCCACTCGAGGCTCAGGTCGGCGCGAACCCGCGGCGGGCTCTGCTCGCCGGGCAGGCTGTAGGAGGTCTCGAAGGAGACATCGCCGAGGAAGACGTCCACCTGGAACCGCTCCTCGACAGGCTGCTGCTCGAGCAGCGCACCTTCGAGCGCCTCCCGGATCGCCCCGATCACGTCGAGGAGGATGTGGTCGACCATGCCGGGGCGCAGGCTACCTTCCGACAAGCGGACCCGTGCCAGGCCTTGCCGGCGGGGATTGCGGGACGGTGCCGGCGCGTTCGGGCCACCGAACGGGCAGGTCGCGCACTACAGTGCCCGCAGCGGGACGGTGCCTGGTCATGGCTCGGACACGGGGTGAGGTCGGGCCGGTGCCCGAAGATGGGAATCGACGTCAGGGGGCCTGACAGATGGCCGATATCACGAGCTCAGCGGCGCGCGTCGCGCCGGACCAGCGGCACTCGGGGAGGCGGTGGGCGGCGGCGTTCTCCGCGATCGGCGTCGTCGCCGTGGCGGCGACCACTGCCGGCGTCGCCGCCAGCGGCGCCACCTCGCCGCACCGGGCGGCGCCGGCGGCGAGGGCGCACGCTGCCAAGTTCCTTGCCTGCGAGGTCACCGACACCGGCGGGATCAACGACGAGTCGTTCAACCAGTCGGCCTACGCGGGCGCCACCGAAGCGGCCGCGATCAACCACAACATCACGACGACCTACCTGCAGTCGAGCTCGACGAGCGACTACACGCCGAACATCGACCGCCTTCTCGCCAAGGGCTGCGGGATCATCGTCACCGTCGGCTTCGACATGGCGAACAACACGAGCGCCGCGGCGAAGGCCAACCCGAAGGCGAAGTTCGCCATCGTCGACTTCCCCTCGACGCAGAAGAACCTCCTCGGCCTCACCTACGAGACCAACCAGGACGCCTTCCTCGGCGGGTACCTGGCGGCGGCGATGAGCAAGTCGGGCGTCGTCGGCACCTTCGGCGGCCAGGAGATCCCGCCGGTGACGATCTACATGAATGGCTGGGTGGCCGGCGTCCGCTACTACGACAAGGTCAACCACGCCCATGTCACCGCCCTCGGCTACGTGCCGGCCGCCAAGAGCGCCCCGGGCCTGTATGCCGCCAAGAGCGGGGAATTCACGAACAACTTCACCGACCAGACCCTCGGTGCCACGATCACCAAGGCGGAGATGGCACAAGGTGCCGACGTGATCTTCCCGGTCGCCGGGGCCGTCGGGCTCGGGGCGGCGCAGGCGGTGAAGTCGGCCGGCGCCGGCCACTACATGGAGTGGGTCGACACCGACGGCTGCCTGTCCGCCAAGCAGTATTGCTCGCTGTTCCTCACGAGCGTGACCAAGGGGATCGCGACGTCGGTGCGCGACGCCGTGCTCTCCGCGTACAACGGCACCTTCCACGGCGGCAACTACACCGGGACGCTGAAGAACGGCGGGGTCGCCCTCTCGCCGTACCACGATTTCGCCCACGACATCCCGGCCAAGGTCAAGGCGGCGATCGCCTCGCTCAAGGCCAGGATCATCGCCGGCAAGATCAACCTCGACCCGAACGCCTACCCCGCGAGCTGACACGGCGACCACCCCGCGCCGTGCGGCGACCTCGGAGCGGGCGGGGTTCAGAGCGGGCGGGGTGAGCGAGCAGCCGCTCGTGTGCGTGGGGACCGGGCCATCAGGCCCGGTTCCCACGGGCTGCGCCCCGGCGGCGGCCCGATGAGGCTCGAGCTTGATGCCATCACCAAGCGCTTCGGCTCGCTCGTCGCCAACGACAAGGTCAGCCTCACCGTCGAGCCGGGCGAGATCCACTGCCTGCTCGGCGAGAACGGCGCCGGCAAGTCGACGCTTATGAACGTGCTGTTCGGGTTGTTGCATGCCGACTCCGGCGCGATCCGCATCGACGGTGGCGCAGTCCGCTTCGCCGACCCCGGCGAGGCCGTCCGCCACGGCATCGGCATGGTCCACCAGCACTTCATGCTCGTGCCGGTGTTCACCGCCGCCGAGAACGTCGTCCTCGGCTTCGAGCCGACGCGCCCGCTCGGCCTGCTCGACCGCCGCCGTGCCCGCGCCGACATCCGCCGCCTCTCGGTCGAGTTCGGCCTCGAGGTGGATCCGGATGCCGTCGTCGAGACGCTCCCGGTCGGGGTGCAGCAACGGGTCGAGATCCTGAAGGCGCTGCAGCGCGACGCCCGCCTTCTCATCCTCGACGAGCCGACGGCTGTTCTCACCCCCCAGGAGACCGAGGCGCTCTTCTCGATCATGCAGTCGCTCAAGCGCAGCGGCCGGTCGATCCTGTTCATCACCCACAAGCTCAAAGAGGTCTTGAGCATCGCCGACCGGATCACGGTGATGCGCCTCGGCAAGGTCGTCGGAGCGACCACCCCGCAGGAGGTCGACGAGAGCGAGCTCGCCGCGATGATGGTCGGGCGCGACGTCGAGCTCGTCGTGCGCAAGGCTGAGTCGCACCCCGGGGAACCGGTGCTCGAGCTGCGCAACCTGCGCGTCGTCGACGAACGAGGGGTGGCCGTCGTCGACGGCGTCGACCTCGAGGTGCGGGCTGGCGAGATCGTCGCCCTCGCCGGAGTGCAGGGCAACGGCCAGACCGAGCTCGCCGAGGCGGTGACACGCCTTCGCCCGGTGAGCTCGGGCTCGATCCGGCTGGCTGGCGAGGACCTGACCCGGGCGTCCCCCCGGGAGGTGATCCGCGCCGGTGTCGCCCACGTGCCCGAGGACCGCCAAGAGGACGGCCTCGTGCTCGGCATGACGGTTGCCGACAACCTCGTGCTCGACATCTACGACGTGGCGCCGTTCGCCGCTCACGGCGTGCGCGACCTCGCCAGGGTGCGCGGCAACGGCGAGACCAAGCTGAGCGAGTTCGACATCCGCGCCCCGTCCGCCGACGTCGCCGTCGGCACGCTCTCGGGGGGCAACCAGCAGAAGGTCGTCGTCGCCCGGGAGCTCTCCCGCCCGGTCAAGCTGCTGCTCGCTTCGCAGCCGACACGCGGGCTCGACGTCGGCTCGATCGAGTACGTCCACGGCCGCGTCGTCGCCGCCCGAGATGCCGGCTCCGCGGTGCTCGTCATCTCCTCCGAGCTCGACGAGGTGCTGGCGCTCGGCGACCGGATCGCCGTGATGTACCGGGGCCGCATCACCGGCATCGTCGGGCCCGGGACAGGGCGCGAGGAGATCGGCTTGATGATGGCGGGCGTGACGGTCCCGCCGGCCGAGGCTCCGTCGACGGCCGGGGACGGGGGGGCAGCGGGGGCCGGGGACACCGGGGACGGCGGCCCGCACGCCGGTCCGGCGGGAGGCGGCGCCGGGAAAGCGTCGGGCGACCCGGCGCCCGGCAAAGGAAGCACCCGGTGAGCGCGACGTCCGGCGGCCGGGGCGCGGCGCCGGTGGGTGACGAACCTGCGCCTGCCTCCGAGCCCGGGGTCACCCCGGCGTCCGGTCCCCAGGCACCATGGTGGTCGCGGACGGTTCGACTCTTCGGCGAGGCGAACCCGCTGGTCCTCACGGTGCTGGCGATGCTCTCCGCCGTCGTGCTCGGCGGGGTGCTGATCGACGCCACCAGCACGACGGTGCTGCACGCCTGGAGCCGGATCGGCTCGCACCCGGGGCGGGCGCTCAGCCTGACGGTGACGACAGTGGCCGACGCCTACGGAGCAATCTTCACCGGCTCGATCATCAGCCCGAGTGCCGTCAGCCACGCCGTGTCGACCGGCAAGGGGTGGACGGGCGTGTTCACCCCGCTCTCGGAGACGGCAACCTATGCCACGCCGCTCATCTTCGCCGGCCTTGGCGTCGCCCTCGGGTTCTCCACCGGCGTCTTCAACATCGGCGCCCAGGGCCAGCTGATCGGCGGCGCCCTCGCCGCGCTCTACGCCGGCTTCGAGCTCCACCTGCCGATCGGCATCCACCTGCCGCTCGTCGTCCTCGCCGGCGCCGCCGGCGGCGCCGCCGTCGGCTTCGTGCCGGGCATCTTGAAGGCACGCACCGGCGCCCATGAGGTGATCGTCACGATCATGCTCAACTACGTGATGATCTACCTGCTCGACTACCTGCTCACGGTGCAGCCGTTCCAGCAGCCGGGCCAGACCAATGCCGTCTCGCGGGTCCTTTCCGGTACGGCGCGCCAGCCCCATCTTTTCGGCAGCGGGCTCAGCGTCAACCTCTCCTTCATCCTCGCCCTGGCGATGGGGGCGGCGATGTCGTGGTTCATGCGCAGCAGCACCCTCGGCTTCTCGTTCCGGGTCATCGGCTCCAACCCCGACGCCGGGCGCACCGCCGGGATGAGCGTGGCGAAGGTGACGACGCTCGTCATGACCTTCTCCGGGCTGCTTGCCGGGATGGCGGGGATGGCGACGCTTACCGGCACGGACTTCTATCTCTCGAGCCCTTACGGGGGCAACATCGGATTCGACGCCATCACCGTCGCCCTGCTCGGCCGGAACAAGCCGGTCGGCGTCCTGCTCGGCTCCCTTCTCTGGGCGTCCCTCGAGTACGGGGCGAAGAACATGCAGCTGAACACCGGTATCCCCGTCGACCTGGCGTCGGTCGTGCAAGCCCTGATCGTCTTCTTCATCGCCACTCCCCTGCTCGTGCGCGACATCTATCACCTGCGCCAGACCGGTGCACGCGGCGTGCAGCTGTTCACCAAGGGCTGGAGCGGGTGAGAGGACCGGCACTGCCCGGAGGGGGCCGGGGGGGCCCCGCCCCCGGCGCCCCCGCTCCAGAGGAGGCGGTCGGCCCTGTGCGCGCCGAACGGGTCGTCTCGATCGCCCGGGTGCGGGGGATGGGGATCTTCCTCGGCCTCATCAGTCTCGTCATGCTCCTGCCGTTCGGGTTCGAGGTTCCCGCCCGCACCGAGGCCACCTTCGAGATATCCCAGGCGCCGGCGCTCCCGGTGCCGGCGCTCTCGATGGACGTCCGCCTCGTCTCGGTCGTCCTCGGCTTGGTCACCGCCGCCCTCTGCGGCGTGCTCGTGCTGCGGCGCTCGACACGCGGCGCCTACGCCGTGTTCACCGCCGGGGTGCTCTGCTTTCTCTGGTCGTTCCTCGTCTGGGTGGGACGGGGCAACTCGCTCAACTTCGTCGCCCTCCTCGGCCTCAGCTTGATCTCGGCGACGCCGATCGTCTACGGATCGCTGTCGGGCGTGCTCTGCGAGCGCTCCGGGGTCGTGAACATCGCCATCGAGGGCCAGTTCCTGCTCGGGGCCTTCTGCGCGGTCGTCGTCGACAGCGCCACGGGCAGCCTCTGGGCCGGGGTAGCGGCCGGGGCGGCGGTCGGGGCGCTCCTCGGCTGGGTGCTCGCCTTCCTCGCTCTGCGTTACGGAGCCGACCAGATCATCGTCGGAGTGCTGATTGACGCCTTCGCCCTCGGCTTCACCAATTACATGCTCGAGCAGGTGCTCAGCCCGCACGAGAACCTCAACAGCCCGGGCACCTTCCCCGCCGTCGCCCTGCCCGGCTTGTCGAGGATCCCGATCGTCGGGCCGATCCTTTTCGACCAGAACGTCTTTGTCTACGGGGCGGCCATGCTGCTCGTGCTCGTCAACGTCGCCCTCTTCCGGACTCGATGGGGACTACGGGTACGAGCGGTCGGAGAGCACCCCCAGGCTGCTGCCACGGTCGGCATCCACGTCCTCTCGGTCCGCTACCGCAACGTCGTCCTCGGCGGTCTCGTCGCCGGCCTCGGCGGGGCGGCACTCTCGATCGGCTCGACCGGGCAGTTCTCGCAGGACATGTCCGCCGGCCTCGGCTTCGTCGCTCTGGCGGCGATGATCTTCGGCCGTTGGCGGCCCTACGGCGCGCTCGGCGCGGCCCTGCTGTTCGGCTTCGCCCGCTCCCTCGTCGGCTTCCTCGGCGTGCTCGGCGTGGCCATCCCCGCACCGTTCCTCTCGATGGCACCGTACGTGATCACCATCGCCGTCGTCGCCGGCCTCGTCGGCCGGGTGCGCCCGCCGGGTGCCGACGGCGTCCCCTACCGCGCCGAGTGACGCCGGGCTCGGGCGCCGGGCGGCGCCGGCGCCGGGGGCGATGCTCGTCGAGGCCTCAGGCAGCGGCGTCGTCGACGCCCGCAGCCCAGGCGGCGTACAGCGCCGCGTAGTCGCCCCCTGCGGCGACGAGGGTGCTGTGGCTGCCGAGCTCGACGAGCATCCCGTCGCGCACGACGCCGACGCGGTCAGCCCGGTCGGCGGTCGAGAGCCGGTGGGCGACGGTGACGGTCGTGCGGCCCTGGCAGATGGCGGCGACCGCCCGCTCGACCTCGAAGGCCGTCCCGGGGTCGAGGCTCGAGGTCGCCTCGTCGAGGACGAGCACGACAGGATCGGCGAGGGCGACGCGGGCGAGGGAGACGAGCTGGCGCTCGCCGGCGGAGAGCCTCGAGCCGCGCTCGCCGACGTCGGACTGCAGGCCGCCGTTCAGCTCGAGAAGGTGCTCGGCGATCCCGAGCCGCTCGAGAGCCGCGAGCGCCTCGTCGCTGCCGGCGCCGGGGCGCCCGACGAGGATGTTGTCGAGCACGCTGCCCCGGAACAAGAAGCCCTCTTGAGGGACGACGACGACCCGCCGCCGCAGCTCCGCGAGGCTCGCGCGGCGCAGGTCGACGTCCCCGAGCCGGACGGCTCCCTCGGTCGGGTCGTAGAGGCGGCCGATCAGCTTCGCCAGGGTCGACTTGCCGGCTCCGGTCGGCCCGACGAGCACGAGGTGCTCGCCGGCTCCGACGACGAGGTCGACCGAGCGGAGCGCCCGCGAGGTTGGCCGCATCCTCTGCTCGGCGCTCCCCCCCGCCGTCCGCCCGCCGTCCGAGCTGCGACCGGGGTAGGCGAAGCCGACACCCTCGAGTCGCAGCGGGCCGCCGGCCGGGAGCGGAACGGGCTCGGCGGGGTCCTTCATCGCCGGCTCGATCTCGAGCAGCGTGCGCACGGTGCCGAGGGCCGCGCCCGAGGATTGCAGGAGATCGAAGAGCTGGCTGACGCTTTGCACGGCGGCGAAGAGATTCGCGGTGTAGAGCACGAAGGCGGCGACCGCCCCGACCGAGGTGAGACCGGAGTGGATCAGCACGCCGCCGACGATCAGCAACAGCGCCGTCGTCAGCAAGCCGGTGCCCTCGATCTTCGGGAAGAACTGGCAGCCGAGGCGAACTGTCTCCAGATTGGCCTCGAGCTGCTCGCTGTTCCGTTCGCCGAACTGGTGCTCGAGGCGGTGCTCCTGACGGAACGCCTGCACGACGCGCACTCCGGCGAGACCCTCGTCGAAAGTGGCGAGGGTGTCGCCGATGCGGTGGCGCACGGCGGTGTAGGCACGTGTCGAGGTGACGCGGTAGCGGGCGGCGGCGAAGACGACCGGGACGAGGCAGAGCAGGGTCACGGCAAAGAGCAGCGGCGACATCACGACGAGCACGATCAGCGATGTGGCGAAAAGCCCGACGCTCGTGAGGAAGCTGCCGATGCCGCTCTGCACGAGCGTCTCGAGGACGTCGATGTCGGCGGTCATCCGGGAGAGCAGCTGTGCGGAGCTCTCGCTGTCGAAGAACGAGAGCGGCTGCGCCAGCAGGTGGGCGAAGACACGTTTGCGAAGGTCGTTCAGCACGAGCTCGCCGGTTCCCGACAGCAGCCGGGTCTGGGCGCGGGTGAAGCCGAAGAAAGTCAGCGCCACGACGGCGTAGGCGACGCCCGCCTCCTCGACGACGCGCAGGCTGTGGTGACCGACCAGGCCGTTGTTGATCATCCAGCTGACGATCCAGGGACCGGCGAGCGTCGCCGCGAGCGACCCGAGCAGCGTCGCCGCCGCCACGGTGAGCCGACGCCGATAAGGGCGCAGCATCTGCGCGCTCCACCTCAGCATCTCGACCCCTCGCTTCCGGCTGCGGAGTTGGTTCCGGCGCAGCAGTTGGCTCCGGCGCAGCAGTTGGTGGCCGCCGGCCCCGGCGAGTGCGCCGCGGAGGGTCGGCTGGCGGCGGATGTGCTGGCGCCGGATGTGCTGGCGAGGGATGTGCTGGCGAGGGCGAGCACCTCGCCATAGCGCGGGCAGGAGGCCAACAGCTCCTCGTGGGTGCCGGCGGCGACGACGGCTCCGGCGTCGAGCAGGACGACTCGCCCCGCGGCAGCGATCGTCGCCGGACGGTGCGAGACGATCAGCGTCGTCCGCCCGCGGCGCTCCCTCGCGAGCGCGCTGACGATCGCCTGCTCGTTGGCGGCGTCGACGGCCGAGGTGGCGTCGTCGAGCATCAGCACCCGCGGCTCGGCGACGAGCGCCCGTGCGAGCGCCAGCCGCTGGCGCTGGCCGCCGGAGAGCGTCAGCCCGCGCTCGCCGATCTCGGTGTCGAGCCCCTCAGGCAACGAGTCGACGAACTCGCTGGCGCGGGAGAGCTCGAGGGCGCGGCGCAGCTGGGCGTCGGTCACGTCATGCCCGAGCGAGAGGTTGGCGCGCACGGAGTCGTCGAAGAGGAAGTTGTCCTCGAAGACGACCGCGATCGAGGCGCGCAGCGCCTTGAGCGAGAGCCGACGGAGGTCGGCGCCGTCGAGGCGGACCGTGCCGGCATCGCAGTCGTACAGGCGCGCCACGAGCGACAAGAGCGTGCTCTTGCCGCTGCCGGTGGGGCCGACGAGGGCGACGACCTCGCCGCCGGTGATGGCGAGGTCGAGCGCCTTGAAGATCGGGGCGGCGCCGCGGTAGCCGAAGCGGACCTGCTCGAAGGCGAGCGAGCCGAGGCCGGGGGGGAGCGGTTCGGCCTCGCGGGGCTCGCCGATGGCCGGCGTGCGCTGCAGGACGCTGCGCAGCCGTCGGGCCGACACCACCGCCCGCTGGCCGAGCACGATGTAACCGCCGATCGACTGCACGGGCGGGGTGATCACTCCGACATAGGCGTTGAAGGCGAGCAGGCCGCCGACGCTCAGATGGTGCTCGAGCACGAGCGCCCCTCCGAGCCAGTTGAGCGCCACCAGCCCGAGCAGCGGCACCGTGGCCACGACCGGGATGAACCGCGTCCGCAGCCGCACGATCCGCATCGCCTCGTCGCGCACGGCGTCCGCCTGGGCGCCGAGGCGGGAGTCGAGGAGCGCCTCGCTGCCGAAGCCCTTCACGGTTCGCACGCCGCTCACCGCCTCTTCGACGATCCCGGCGAGGTTTCCCCGCTCGGCTTGCAGCCGGGAGATGGTGGGGCGCACGGCCGAAGAGAATTGCTTCGAGGCGAACGCCACGAAGGGAAGCCCGACGAGGGTGACGCCGGCGAGGAGGGGGTTGGTGAGCAGCAGCACGACGGCGACGACGACCACGACGACGACGTTGGCCGTCCAGGCCGGCGTCGAGGAGACGAAGGCCTGGATCTGGAACAGGTCGCTCGTCAGCCGGGAGAGGAGCTGGCCGCGGTTGACCTCGTCGTGGTACGCGACCTCGAGGCGCAGCAGCTTGGCGAAGAATCGCTGGCGCAGCTCAGCCTCGAGCCGGCGCGAGGCGAGCCCGTTCGTCCAGCGCCGCAGCGAGGAGCTGGCGGCCTGGAGCAGGCCGAGGACGGCGATGCCGGCGGCGAAGACGAGCAGCCGGCCCTCGTCGTGACCGACGATGCCGACGTTGACTGCGGCGCCGATCAGCTCCGGGACGGCGACGACGATCGCCGTCCAGCACAACGCGGCGCCGAACGACGCACCGAGGACCGGCCAATTCCGGCCGATCGAGCGCAGCAGGAAACGCCAGCCGGTGCGCGCCTCGGCCCTGGCGGCGGAGCGCGGCACCGGGCCAGCAGGCGCAAGTTGACAGTGCACTGCAGGATCTCCCGGGTGTCGGACTCTTAGAGTAGCCGCCCGGGGCACCGTCGCCGGGAATCGCCGGGCGCCCCGGGCGCTTCAGCCTGCCGAGCGGGAGGCACCGCGCCGGCCCCCGGCGGCGCAGCTGCCGCAGGTGCCGACGATCTCGAGGGTGTGGCTGACCTCGACGTAGCCGTGCTCGGCCGCCATCTCGTCTGCCCAGTGCTCGACCTCCGGTCCCTGGATCTCGACCGTGCGGCCGCAGACGCGGCAGGTCAGGTGATGGTGGTGGAGCCCGGTCTCGCAGCGGCGGTAGCGGGTCTCGCCGTCGTCGGAGCGGACGGCGTCGACCTCACCGAGCTCGACGAGCGCCCGTAGCTGGTTGTAGACGGTGGTGAGGCCGACGTTCTGGCCACGGGCCCGCAACTCGAGGAACAGCTCGTTGGCCGAGCGGAACCCACCTGTGGCGTCGAGGACCGCCGCCAGCGCCCGCTTCTGGCGCGTGGACCGCTCCGTGGCGGCGCGACCGGGGCGCCGCTCAGGATCGCTCACCCTCGTCCACGCTGCGGCAGGCGGCACGCTGGTCGCGCGCCACGCTCGGGACTGCACGTCATCTCGTCCATCCCCTCGAGCACTCTTGGACAGTACCAATGCGGCAGCTCATGGCTTTGTCCCGCGGCGCTGACCCCGGCGTCGCGCGGCGATCGCAGCGACGCGACGCGATTGCAACGGCACCCATTTCCAGTTAGCTTACCTGTAGTGAATGCTGACAAGAAGCGCCGACCCGGCGTTGGCCGGCGCCGGAGGACGAGGAGCACGGCGAGGAGTGCCTGCCGGCGGCGGGCGCTCTCGCGCTCTGTCCTCGTGGCGCCTCTCGGCGCCGCGCTCGCCCTGGCCGGTTGGGGCCTTCCCGCAGGTGCGCGAGCCTTTGCCGGGACGTCTACGCGTGCCGCCGGCTCGCCGATTGCCGTGGTTGCCGCCGAGAACGAGTACGGGAGCGTGGCGTCCCAGATCGGCGGGCGGTACGTTCACGTCACCTCGATCGAGAACAACCCGAACATCGACCCGCACACCTACGAGGTGAGCCCCGGCGTGGCGGCAGAGGTGGGCAGCGCCGCCGTCGTCATCCAGAACGGGATCGGCTACGACACGTTCATGAACCGGCTCGAGGCCGCCTCACCAAGCCGCTCGCGTCGCGTGATCGACGTCCAGCAGCTGCTCCACCTGCCGGACAGCACGCCGAACCCGCACATCTGGTACGCCGCGGCGACGATGCCGGCGGTCGCCAAGGCACTCGGCAACGACCTCGCCGCGATCGAGCCGGGCCGGGCGGCGTACTTCCACGGGAACGTGACCCGTTTCGACTCGTCGCTCGGGCGCTGGCACGCAGCGGTGGCGTCGTTCAGGTCGGAGCATCACGGTGTGGCGGCAGCGGTCAGCGAGCCGGTCGCCGACGATCTCCTCGAGGCGATGGGCATTGTCGTGAAGACGCCTTTCCGCTTCCAGGCGGACGTGATGAACGGCAACGACCCGACGCCACAGGACGTGGCGCTGCAGCAGCGCCTCCTCGCCCGCCACCAGGTTCGGCTCTTTGCCTACAACGTGCAGGTCGTCAACTCGCTCACGGTCTCGATCCGCGCCGACGCCCTCCGGGCAGGCGTCCCGGTGGTGGGCGTTTACGAGACGATGCCGACACCGGGCTACGACTACCAGAGCTGGATGCTCGCCGAGACCGAGGCGATCGAGCGGGCGGTCCTCGACAAGACGTCAACGACGCGGCTCGGGCCCGCTCCGCGGCGATGACGAGCGGTAGGCCGGCGGCGAGCGCGGGAGCGGGCCCCTTGCCGTCGGGCTCCCCCCTGCTCGAGCTCGACGGCGTGAGCACCGTGCTCGCCGGGCGCGTCGTGCTCGATGAGGTCAGCTTCTCGGTCGGCGCCGGTGAGCTCGTCGGCCTGATCGGGACCAACGGCGCTGGCAAGACGACGCTCTTGCGCACGATCCTCGGCCTGCAGCGCCCCGCCTCCGGACGGATCCGCCTCGCCGGGGTCCCGGTCGGCGCACCCCGCCTTGTCGGCCCGAACCGCAAGGTCCCGGTGGGCTACGTGCCGCAGAAGGTGCTGCTCGACCCCGATCTGCCGCTTCGGGCCCGGGATCTCGTCGAGCTCGGCGCCGACGGGGAGCGCCTTGGCCCGCGCCTTCCCTCGGCCGCGCGCCACGATCTCGTCGACGAGCTTCTCGACGCCGTTGGTGCCGCCGCATTCGCCGACTTCCGCGTCGGGCGGCTCTCGGGAGGCGAGCAGCAGCGGGTGCTGATCGCCCACGCCCTGGCCGGCCGGCCCCAGCTGTTGCTGCTCGACGAGCCCCTGGCCAACCTCGACCTGCGCAGCGGCCAGGAGGTGGTCGATCTGCTCCACCGGCTCGGGGTCGAGCGGCGGATCGCCGTGCTGCTGTCGTCGCACGACATCAACCAGCTGCTCCCGGTGATGGATCGCGTCGTCTACCTGGCCGGCGGCCGCGCCGTCGCCGGCAGCACCGACGAGGTCATCCGAAGCGACGTCCTTACCAGGCTCTATGGGCACCACGTCGACGTGCTGCGGGTGCACGGCCGGGTGATCGTCGTCGCCTCGCCGGACGCCGTCTTAGACCACGACGAGCCCGGCGAGGTGGCGGCCCCAGCGCCCTCCCGCGCCGGCAGCTGAAGCGGCGAGGAGGTCGTAGTGCTGACCTGGCTGTTCGAGCCGGGCTTCTTCTCGAACTCCGAGGTTCAGATGGCGCTCGGGATCGGGAGCGCCGTCGCTCTCGTCTCGGCGGTGGTGGGCGTCCTCACGGTTCTTCGTGGACAGTCGTTCGCCGGCCACGCCCTCACCGAGTCGGCGGCGACGGGCGGTTCGGGGCTGCTTCTCGCCGGCGTCAACCCGTTCCTCGGCTTCGTTGCCGGCGCCGTCGCCGGCGCCGGGGCGGTCGAGCTCATCGGCGTGCATGACCCTCGCCGCCGCGACCTGGCGACTGGCATCGTGCTCGGGCTCTCGATCGGCCTCGCCTCGCTGTTCCTCTACCTCGAGACGACGGTCTCGGCAACGACGGGGGCGACGCAGCAGATCCTGTTCGGCTCCATATTCGCTGTGACGTCCTCCACCATCCCGGTGGTCGCCGGCTTCGGCGCCGGCGCGCTCACCATCGTGGCCGCCCTCTACCGGCCGCTCGTGCTCTCCTCGGTGAGCGGTGACCTCGCTGCCGCCAAGGGCGTGCGGATCCGCCTCGTCGGGCTCGGCCAGATGCTCGCTCTCGCCCTCGCCGTCGGGCTGTCCTCGATCGCCATCGGCGCCATCCTGTCGACGGCGCTGCTGATCGGCCCCGCTGCGGCTGCGCTGCGGTTCACCCGCCGGCTGTCGCTGGTGATGATCTGGTCGGCGGCGATCGGCGTGGGGACGACCTCTTTGGGGATCCTGCTCGCGTACTACAGCGCCGACTGGAGCGGCGGCAACGGGCTGCCGGTCAGCTTCTTCATCGTCGCCCTGGTCTTCGTCGTCTACACCGGCTCCGGGCTCGCAGGACGGCGCGAGC
Source organism: Acidimicrobiaceae bacterium (assembly GCA_027306715.1). Lineage (GTDB taxonomy): Bacteria > Actinomycetota > Acidimicrobiia > Acidimicrobiales > Bog-793 > DAHUZG01. The sequence goes on along the minus strand of DAHUZG010000208.1, from coordinate 1,105 downwards.
GCTCCGGCTCGCGGACGGCGAGGCCCCCGGCTACCGTCCAGGAGGCCGCGGCCCTGCCCGGCACCCCGGCTGCGGCTGGGACCCTTGCGGCCGGGCCCCGCACGAGCGGCCGCCGCCGGCAGGGCAGGTAGCGATGCTCGCCCCGTTCATGGTCAACGCCTGGGTGGTGTCGAGCGTCGTCGCCGTCGTCGCCGGCGTGGTCGGCTTCTTCGTCGTGCTGCGCGGCTCGGCCTTCGCCGCCCACGCGATCCCTAACGGCGCCTTCGCCGGCGCAGCCGGCGCCACCCTGATCGGCCTGAACACCCTGATCGGACTCGGAGTTTTCGCCGTCGCCTCCGCCCTCGGCATCACCTGGCTCGGTCGGCGCGGGCGCCGCGACGTCGCCACGGCGCTGGCGCTCGTGCTGATGCTCGCACTCGGAGCGGCCTTCCTCAGCCAGACGAGCGAGTACCAGCCCGAGATCTTCTCGCTGCTCTTCGGCGAGGTCCTCGGCGTCAGCACCTCCGAGCTGGTTCCGGTCGGAGCCCTCGCTGCTGCCTGTCTTCTTGCCGTCGCGGCCCTTTACCGTCCCCTCCTGCTCAGCTCCGTCCTCCCGGAGATCGCCGAGGCCCGCGGCCTCCGCCCCACACGCGTCGAGTCGGTCTTCCTCGTCGTGCTGGCACTGTCGACGGCGATGACCGTTCCCGTCGTCGGTGCGCTCTTGATCTTCAGCCTGATGATCGGCCCCCCGGCGGCGGCGAGGGCGACGGTGGCGCGCCCGGGGGCAGCGATGGCTGCCTCGGTCGTCATCGCCCTGGTGACGATCTGGCTGGCTATCGCGTGCTCGTACGCGACGAGCTGGCCGATCGGCTTCTTCGTCGGCACCTTCAGCGCCCTCGACTACGCGCTCGGCCGGGTCTGGGCGAGCCTGGCCGAGGCTCGCAGGCCGCGCCGCGGGCCGGCTGCCGCAACGTCACTGCCGGCGGACGCGGCGAGCTCTGCTCGCAGCGCTCCTGCTGCGCGCGGAGGAAAGCGCCCGACTGAGCCCCCGAGGCGCCATGTCGGCGCGGACGGGGTCGGCGGAGCCCGGGGGGATGGCGCTCAGCCGCCGGGCACCGAGGTGCTC
>DAHUZG010000205.1 GCA_027306715.1 Acidimicrobiaceae bacterium | reverse complement strand
GCGCTGGCCATCGAGCAGGCAAGCTACCGGGCCGGGGGGCGGGAGGCGAACCTCGGGGCGCCGGCGGCTGGCGGCGCCGGCGCCGCCGGGGCGGGGGGCGGGCGCTCAGCCGCTGGCGCCGAGCGGCGACGGGGCTCCCGCCTTCGGATTGCCGGTCAGCCGGCCGACGAGGCGCTCGGCGGCCGCCAGCTGGCGCTGACCGGCGGCGAGCTCGTCGCGAAAGCGGGCGAAGTGGCTGTCGGTGAACGAGTGGGCGGCGTAGCAGGCGACGCCGGCACGGTAGAAGTCCTGGTAGGCGCTGTCGAGCTGGTCGGTGAGAGGGTGGTCGGGCGTCGGCAGCTGGCCGTCGGCGGTCGCCGCGTCGGCGGAGAAGGCCTCACAGGCTGTCCGCACGGGCAGCAGCTCGTGCAGGCGGATCCCGGTCTCGAGCTGGCCGATGTCGATGACGAGCTGCCCGTCGTTGGCCGCCAGTCCGGACGAGCCCACCCACTGGGCGACCGTGCCGCTCGAGCAGGCGGCGAGGGCGATCCCGCCGGCGAGGGCGGCGGCGAGGGCGGCGGCGACCCGGACGGCGAGCGGGCGCCCCTGGCGCCGCGCCGAGCCCCCCGGCGAGCGGTCCCTCCCCGACCCGCCGCCCCGCATCACTCGAAGCGCAAGAGGCGCAGCTCCCGCTTGCCCCGCCGCAGCAGCACGTGCCCGCCTGCGAGGAGGTCGGAGCCGGTGATGCGGGCGCCCTCGGAGCCGACGCGGGCGTTGTTGAGATAGGCGCCGCCCTGGGCGATCGCCTGGCGGGCCGCCGAGCGCGACGGGGAGAGACCGGTGGCCGCGAGCGCCTCGGCGAGGTCGAGCCCGTCCTCGTCGAGGGCACTGCGGGGGAGGACCGTCGTCGGCGCGCCGGCCGTCGCCATGCGCAATGTCGCCTCGTCGAGCCCGGCGAGGTCGCCCCCGTAGAGCGCCGCGGCGGTCCGCTCGACCTTGGCCGTCGGCTCCGGTCCGTGGACGAGGGACGTCACCTCGCGGGCGAGCACCCGTTGCGCCTCGCGAAGGCCGGGGCGCTCGGCGATGGAACGGTCGAGGCCGACGATCGTCTGGTGGTCGAGGAAGGTGAAGTAGCGCAGGTAGGTGCCGACCATCGAGTCCTCGGTGCGGACGAAGTACTGGTAGAGCTCGTAGGGGCTCGTCAGCCCGGGGTCGAGCCAGAGGGCGCCGGACTCGGACTTGCCGAACTTGGTGCCGTCGGCCTTCAGCACGAGCGGCGAGGTGAGGCCGAGGGCGCGCCCGGCGCGGACCTTGCGGATCAGCTCGATCCCGGCGGTGATGTTGCCCCACTGGTCGCTGGCGCCCATCTGCAGCCGGCAGCCCTCGGCGTCGAAGAGGTGGAGGAAGTCGTAGGCCTGCAGCAGCATGTAGCTGAACTCGGTGTACGAGATGCCGTGCTCGGGGCGGTCGATGCGGCTGCGCACCGACTCCTTGGCGATCATCTCGTTGACGGTGAAGTGCTTGCCGACGTCGCGCAGGAACCCGAGCACGGTGACACCCTCGAGCCAGTCGGCGTTGTCGACGAGCTTGGCGCGCGCCGGCCCGGCGCCGGGGGTGAAGTCGAGGAAGCGCTCGAGCTGCGGGCGCACGCCCTCGAGGCACTCGGCGAGGCGCTCTCGGGTGAGCAGCGGCCGCTCGTCGTCGCGCCCGCCAGGATCGCCGATGAGGCCGGTGCCCCCGCCGGCGAGGACGATCGGGCGGTTGCCCGCCAGCTGCAGCCGGCGCAGGTTGCAGAGCTGGAGGAGGTTGCCGATCGTGAGGCTCGGAGCGCTCGGGTCGAAGCCGATGTAGGCGGTCAGCTGCCCGGCGTCGAGCAGCGCGAGGACGTCGTCGTGGCTCGCCTGGTGGACAAGGCCGCGGAAGGCGAGGTCGGCCGAGAGCGCCGGCGCGCGCCCGGCGGCCTCGTCGCAGCCGTCGCCGGCCGGGGCGTTCACGGTCTCGAGCTGTTCGCCCTGCACCGGCTCAGACTGTCACAGCGCCGCAGGGGTCACGCACCCTCCCCCGGGCGCGCCGCCCGGCATGCCCCCGGCAGGTGCCGCCTACGCTTCGCCTCGCAGACCAGCCGAGCGCGGCGCCCCTCACCCGGCGCGCCGCCGACCCGATACGGAGGACGAGAGATGGCCGCCACAGCCGAGGACTGGCACCGCCTGGCCGAGCGCCTGTCGAGCACGCTGCACCTGGCGGTCCCGCCGATCGCGATCAGCTTCTCGACGGCGCGCCCCGACGGAGTCGACGCCTTCGAGGCGCCGATGAGCGAGCCTGCGCCCGACGGGCGCTGCGGGAGGGTTCCCGCCGGCTGCGTGTTCTGGGTGCGCGGCGCCGAGCGGACCTTCTCCACCGTCGCCGAGGACCACGGGAACTGCAGCGTGGGACAGGTGACCCATGGTCTTGCCTCGTTGGAGGAGGTGGCGGGCAACGGCGACGTCGCCGCGCTGCTCGGCTCGGGCTGGGTGAGCCCCGAGGCGGTCGGTCAGATCCCCGCCGTGAGCGAGCGGCCGGGCGCAGTGACCTACGGCCCGCTCGCCGAGACCCCTGCCGGCGTCTCGCCCGACGTCGTGCTGATGCGGGTGAGCGGCCGCCAGATGATGGTCCTCTCCGACGCCCTGCCGAGCCTGCGGATCGAGGGCAAGCCGCAGTGCCACATCGTCGCTCTCGCCAAGGAGCAGGGCGTGCCCGCCGCCAGCGTCGGCTGCGCCCTGAGCCGCGCCCGCACGGGGATGACGCCCGACGAGATGACCTGCGCGCTGCCTGCCGGCGAGCTCGGCGGCATCGTCGAGGCGGTCGAGCGGGCGAGCGCCATCGACGCCGAGGTTGCCAAGTACGCCGCCGCAGACGCGCGGCGGTTCGCCCGCGACTGATCGCCCGCGCCGCCGCTTCTCCCCCCCCGATTGGACCCGCCGATTGGACTGTCGAGCGGCGGCAAATGGACTGGCCTGCGCCGGCGCGGTGCCGGTGCTGGTCGGCGGCCCGCCAGGAGTGGCGCCGTGGCCCGTCAAGGACGCCAGCCGGCGCGGTATTGCCGAGCCGGGGACAAAGAGCTTTCTTCTTCAAGGCGGGGCGCCGCCATCGACATGGCGAGGGCGGTGCGGCTGGTGACGCCGAGCTTTTCGAAGATCCGCGCCATGTGGCTCTCGACGGTCTTCTCGCTCACGAACAGCTCGGCGGCGATCTGGCGGTTCGTCCGTGCCGCGACGACAAGCGCCGCCACCTCGTGCTCTCTTGCCGTGAGGGCACTCGTGGGCGGCTTGTTCAACCCGGGCTGGGACGGCGCGGGCCGAGCGAGCCTCTCGACGGCCTCGTCGCGGTAGCGGTCGGCGCCGCAGGCCGCGAGGATCTCGACGGCTTGCTGCAAGCAGGCGGCAGCCCGAGAGTGGTCCCCGGCGGCGGCCCACGCCTCGCCCGCCAGCGTTCGGGCCCTCCCCTCGACGACCACCGCCCCGGCCAGCGCCGCCCCTGTGGCGGCGGCACCCGCCAGGTCGGCGGCCTCGCGGGAGCGTCCCCGCGCCAGCAGCACCCGGCTGTTGGAGAGCTGCGCCAAGGCTCCAGAGAGGCTGGGGCCGAAACGGTCGGCGCCGGCCGAGGCGCGCTCGGCGGCGCGCTCGGCACCGACCACGTCCCCTCGTGCAAGCGCGACCTGCACCGCGGCGTCCTGACCGAAGGCCTGCATGCTCGGGTCGAGGTCGCCGAGCTCGGGCGCGCCGGCCGCCTCCAGGTGGCGCAGCGCTTCCCCCGCCTCGCCGAGCTCGAGCTCGGAGAGGGCGAGCGTGAGGCGCACCCCTGAGACGAGCAACGGCGACCCGAACTCCGAGAGCATCTGCAGGGCCTGCGCACCGGCGGTGAGCGCCTGCTCCAGCTGGCCCGCGCCGAGACGGACCCGGGCCTCGATCCCGAGCGCCCAGCCGGTGAGCCACGCGCTGTCGCTCAGTCGCGCGAGCTCCAGGCCCTGCTCGGCGGCCTCGGCGGCCTCAGCCAGGCGACCGAGGACGGAGAGCACCCGGGCCTGGTCGATCACCACCGGCAGCAGGTACCGGCCGTCTCGCCAGTCGGCCGCCAGGTCGCGGGCACGCCCGAGGTGGTCGGCAGCCCGGCGGTAGCGCTCGAGGGCCCACTCGGCGCCTCCGAGGTAGAGCGCGGCATCGGGCCGCAGCGCCAGCTCGCCGTCGCCCAGCGCGTCGACGCCCGCAGCAGCGGCGTCGACGAGAGCCGCTGCGCCGGGAGCCGCGCTGTAGCCGGCGACGAAGGCTTGCATGCTGAGCGCGGCGGCGTGCAGGAAGCCGCCGGGCTCGGTCATCGCCACCGCCCGAGCGGCACTTGCCGTCGCCTGCGCCACCCGCCGGCCGCTGAGCTCGGAGATGGCCAGCTCTATCGAAAGGACCGCGCCGTCGCGCTCGCTCCCGGGCGGCAGCGTCTCGATGGCGGCCTCGAGCCGGGCGCTCGATGCGCGCTGATCGCCGAGCCCCCTCTCGGCGGCGGCGCAGATGCTCACCAGCTCGGTCCGGTCACCCGGGGCGGGAGGGGTCAGATCGAGGGCCTCATCGAGAGCTGCCCGGACCCCTTTCAGGTCCCCGGTCGCCCACAGGGCGCTGGCCCGCAGAACGAGCAACGCGAAGCGCTCGGGAGCGCCGGCGGCTCCACCGGGCAGCAGGTCGAGCGCTTCGCCACACCACCTGGCGGCAGTCGCCGGAGCTCCACGCTTGACCTCGGCGGCGGCCTCGCAGACAAGCGCCGCCGCCTGCCGGTCGCCGTAGCGAGCCGAGCGCAGGACGTGGTGGGCTCGCAACGCGAGCGGAGCGCCGAGCTTCGCCAGGGCCGACGCCGCCCGGCCATGGGCGGCGAGCCGCCAGCCGGGCGCCGTCGAGGCGTAGACGGACCGCCGCACGATGGGATGGCGGAACTGGAAGCGCAGCGGGCACTCAGTAGGGCGGAGCACCTCGGCGGCGACAAGCTCGTCGATCCCTTCCAGGGCCTGTGCGACATCGAGCGCCGCGATGGCTGCTGCGAGCTCGACGGCGAAGGGCTCTCCGGCCACCGCCGCGGCCTCGGCGACGCGGCGGGCGAGTGGTGACGCTGCGGCGATCTCGGCGGCGAGAGCGCTCGCCACCGCCTCGGGCACCTCGAGCTCGGCGCTCGCGACCGCAGGCGCTGCCCCGCCGGGGGCCCGGGTGGGCTGCTGGCGACGGGCACGGGCGAGCTGACCCAGGTAGAACGGGTTGCCCCCGCCCTCGAGGTAGATGGCCGCCGCGGCGTCCGGATCGATCCCCGGTCCGAGGAGCAGCGCGTGCTCTGCCGCATCGAGCGGACCGAGCCTCACCGAGACCTGGGGCAGGTCACGGCCGGCCGCGCCGAGCACCGACGCCAGCTCCACAGCTTGCCCGGGGCGCCAGGCGAGCACGAGCAGGACGGGTGCCGTCGGCGGACGGCGCAGCAAGAACGCGACCAGCTCTACCGACGCGGGGTCGGCCCAGTGCAGGTCGTCGAGGACGAGCGCGAGGGGGCGGTCCTCTCCGAGGCGCTCCACGAGGCGTCGCATCGCCCGATAGAGGTGGGGTCGTGCGTCGCCCGAGCCACCGGCCGCGGCGACCCCGAGGCGGGCGACCGAAGGAAGGACTCGGGCGAGCTCGGCGGTCGCCCCGGCGCAGAGAGCCTCGAGGCCCTCGGGCGCCAAGGTACCGAGATGGTCGTCCAAGGCATCAATCAACACCCCGAAGGGCAGGTCCCTCTCGAGCTCGGCACCTCTGCCCGCGAGCACCAGCGTGCCGTGGTCCTCGGCCCAGCTGGACAGCTCGCCGAGCAGGCGGGTCTTGCCGATCCCCGGCTCACCGACCACCTGAGCCCAAGAGCTTCCGCCCGAGCGGAGCCCCGAGCAGGCACCTTGCAGCGCGGTCAGCTCGTCCCGGCGGCCGACGAAGCGGTCCACGACCATCTCGGTTGAAGTGAGTCGACCGGCTCGGACCACGTCGGGCCGCCTCTCGCAGTGAGCCGGGCCGCCGTGCCGAAATCAGGGTAATCACCGATGGCGCCCCGGCGGTGACAGCGGTCATGCTCGCAAGGTGGCAACCTACCTGCTCGTCCACCGCCACGCAGCCGACGAGTGCCGCTTCGCCTACGCCGCCTGGAACGGCTTCGAGAGCCGGCTGCGGCACCGCCCGGTGCTCGCCTCCTGCCGGCACGGCAGCCACCAGCTCTGCTGGACCGTCGAGGCAGACGACGCGGACGCCGCTCTCGCCCTTCTTCCCCCCTACGTCGCCGCCCGTGCAACAGCCGAGCAGATGAGTGAGGTACCGATCCCGTGACCAGTCCCCTCGGCCGGCCGGGCCGGCTCCTCCTTGCGGCCGTGCTCCCCGCAGCCGCCCTCGTCCTGGCCCCGGTCGCAGGCGCCGTTCTCGACGCCGTGCCGGCCGGCGCTACGGTCGCAGTCACACCAGGCAGCCAGAGCTTCGGCTACGACGGCTCAACAGCCCAGTTCTTCACCGTGCCGCCTGGAGTGACCCAGCTCCACGTCACGGCGTCGGGCGGCAGCGGCGGGTTCGGCTCCGGGGTGGCCGACACGTCCTCAGGGGCCCGCGGGGGGCTCGGCGCGGAGATCACCCTGGATGTGCCGGTCACAGGCGGGGAGGTCCTCGGCATCGCTGTCGGTGGTCGGGGAGGTGACGCGACCTACAGCTCCTCCACCGGGACAGTCCGGGGCGCGGGAGGAGGTGCGGGTGCGGGTGCGGCTGCCGCGGTGGGCGGCCCCGGTGGCAATCAGAACAGCATCGTCGACGGGGGGGCCGGGGGCGGGG
>DAHUZG010000200.1 GCA_027306715.1 Acidimicrobiaceae bacterium | reverse complement strand
CGCCTGCCGCACTGGGCCTCCGACAGCGTGCCGGACTCGAACGCCGAGAGGTAGCGCTCGATGGCGTCTTCGGCCTTGGTGATCCCGGCCCCGACGACGGCCAGCTGGGCCCAGATGGCTTCATGGGGCCGCTGTGTCGGTCCCAGGGCGGCCGTCGCCACCGGGACGGTGGCTTGAGCCGTCCGGGCGGCGAGCGACGACGTCGGTGAAGGTACCGCCGCGGTCGACGGAGAACAGCCATGCCCGAGAGCCAGGCCCCGGTCGAGACGCTTCGATCAAGCCTGCACACTACGCGCCCCAGGGGCGCGAGGAGCAGTGCGCGCGCAGCCAGCCTCCGGCAGCCGGCCCGGGCGGGCAACTGCTGTCTCAGAGTAGGCGGTCGACCTCCTCGAAGGGCTCACCGACGTTCATCCCGGTGCCGGTGATGGTGAACCGGCGGATGGTCTTGTCGTGGTCGGACCCGCGCATCTTCAGCACCTGCGCCCCCCGCTGCAGCTCATTGCCGACGGGCACGTAGTGAAGCAGGGTGATGACGTCGCTGATCGTCGAGACGTGCAGGTCGGTGGCCGGGTCGACGGTGATCAGATCGCGGTCGCTGTGGGTCATGAGCCCGAGCATCGAGCGCCGCTTGATGTAGAAGCTCAACTCGAGGGCGTAGTCCCGGAAGCTCTTCACGGTGGCGATCCGCTGCAGGGCGGAAAGGCTGTCGATCGCCACCCGCTGCGGGCGAAACGTGTCCACGGTCGCCTTCATCCTCTGCAGGTGATCCTCGAGCGAGGCGGACTCGGGGGCCTCGGCGACGATGCGCAGGTTTCCTCCCGCTTCCATCGCCTCGAGCTCGATCCCCCACGAGGCGGCGTTGCGGAGCAGCTGGTCGTGGCTCTCTTCGAACGAGTTGAGCACGCAGCGCTGGCCCGCGGCGACGCCGCCGGCGACGAAGTGCGTGGCGAGGAGTGACTTGCCGCTCCCTGTCGAGCCTGCGACCAGCCACAGCGACCTCTCGAACAGCCCGCCGTCGAACATGGCGTCGAGACCGGCGACTCCGCAGCTCAGCCGCCGGGTAGACGTCGGGTAGTCCATCGTCTCCACGCTCATCGGAACGACGACGATCCCCTGGCCGTCGAGCAGGGTGAAGAGGTGCTCACCGCGCCGGTGGCCGCCGCCTCGCAGCTTGAGCACCTCGATCGTCCGTCGCCGCTTCTCGCCGGCGAGGGCGTTGCGCAAGATGACAACGTTGTCGGCGATGAACTCCTCGAAGCCGAGCCGGGTGAGCGGCCCGTAGTCGTCGCCCCGCTCGCCGGTCATCACCGTCGTCACGCCGGCGCGCTCGAGGTTGCCGGCGAGGTGGAACAGCGCCTGGCGTGCGGGCGCCACGCCGTCGAACTGCCCGACGAGGGCGCCGACCGAGTCGAGCGCCACTCGCCGAGCGCCGGTGCTGGCGACTGCGTGCCGGATGCGGTTGGTGAGCGGGCTCAAGTCGTAGCTGCCGCCCGTGAAGACGGTGTCGACCTGGTGGCGCGGCGAGGCGTCGACGAACAACCAGCTGCCGGCGCGCTCGTAGGCAGAGATGTCCCAGCCGAGAGAGCGCAGGTTCTGGCGCATCGACTCCGGGCGCTCCTCGAAGGTGACGAAGACGCCCGGCTCGCCGGCGGTCTCGATGCCGGCGGCGAGGAACTGGGCGGCGAAGATGGTCTTGCCGCTGCCCGCCGTCCCGGCGACGAGGGTCAGGCGGTTCGCCGGCAGGCCACCGCCGGTGAGCTGCTCGAGCCCGGGGATGCCGACCGCGACCCGCCGGAGGTGGGTATCGGACGTCACAATGGCTCCTCCTCCAGCGGCAGGTCGAGGGCCCGCGCCAGCTCGTCGGCGGACCGCGCTCCCCCGACGACCTGCACCCGGGGCGTGGGCGTGACGCGCATCACCGTCGGCGCCGCCACCACCATCGCCTCGTCCCCCTCGCCCGTCGCCGCCTCGGGCGCCGGTCGGGTGACGTCGACGACCTCGATCTCGACCTCGAGCGTCGGCGCCGCGCGCCGGGCGACCTCTCTCACGACGGCCTCGGTGCGCGCCGAGCGGAGGTCCGAAGGATCGAGGTAGACGCGAAGCGTCACCGCTCGTCGGGCAGTGGCGCCGTCAGCAGCAGCCGCTGCCGAGGCGGCGCCGGTCGCGCCGTCGCGGCTGGGCCGCAGCGGGATGACGCGCAACGAGACGACTGTCGCGTCGTCGGCCGGCTGGCCGATGCGCGACGTCACCCGCTTGGTCAGCTGGGCCGCAGATCCCGAGGTGCCGTTCAGACCCCGGGCCGACTCGAGGAGGACCTCGAACCCCGTCTCGATCGAGGTGCCACGACGCTCGATCAGCCCGTCGGTGTAGAAAAAGAGCATCGTTCCCGGCTGCTGCTGGTAGCTCACGACCCGCCGCCGGCCTCCGATCCCAAGAGGCGGGTCGGTGAGCCCGTTGAGGAAGCCCGCTTCGCTGCCCGCCACGCTGAGGATGGGCGGGTGGCCGGCATTGGCGATCTCGATCGTCTCGGCGGCCGGGTCGACGATGGCGCAGGCAAGCGTGGCGAAGAGATCGGGATCGATGGTGTCGACACGCTCGTCGAGCAGCTCGAGCACGCGCTCGGGCTGCTCGCTCGCCCGGAAAGCGCGCCGCAGTGCCCAGCGCAGCTCCTCGGCCCGCTCGGCCGCGGCGGCGCCGAAGCCGGCGACGTCGCCGATCGCCACGCCGACGCGTCCCGTGCGCAGGTCGACGAGGTCGTGGAAATCCCCCGCCTCGTCGCCTTCCATCGGCCGCCAGCAGACCTCGACCAGGATCCGCGGCAGGCTGATGGTATGGACCCTCCAGCGCCCCGGCACGTCAGGAGCCGGCGCCGCCGATTCGGTCGGCCGTTGCCGATGGTCGCATCGGATCGCCAGGATGTTCGCCCACAACGTCGCCTCGATACCCCCGGGGTGGCATGTTTCATGCGTCCGGGGCCCGTGCTCGGTGGTCGATTTGCGCATCACGTGTGGCGCGCGACCTCGCGGTGGTCCTCCCCGCGACGAAGCGGGGCGACGGATTGTTAGCGTCTGCGCCGTGGGTGTCGGCGAGCACGTGGGTGTCGGCGAGCACGTGGGTGTCGGCGAGCAGGAGTGGTTGGAGGCCTTTGCGGCCGAGCTCGGCGTGGCGCCGCCGACAGCTGAGGAGCGCGAGCAGCTGTTGGCGCTGGCCGGCACCGCCGCCCACGCGTCGGAGCGGACGGCGGCACCCCTCTCCTGCTGGCTCGCCGCCCGTGCCGGCATCGCCGTCGACGAGGCGCTGCGGGTTGCCCGCGCCGTCGCCGGCTAGCCGGCGCGCGGGCGCGGCCGGTGCCAGCGCGCCAACGCCGGCGCCGGCGCGGTTCGTCCTCGGCGGGCTCAGCCCCCCGAGGACGGCGGCACGAGACGTGCCCGCAGCGGCCGGCGCCCGGCCGACTGCCCGACTGACAGCACGTAGCTCCCGTCCGCGACGTGGAACGAACCGCCGAAGGCGGTGAGGAACACACTCTGCGGCAGGCGGATCGAGACGGTCTTGGTCGACCCCGCTGCGAGCGACACCGTGGCCAGCCCGGCCAGCTCGATCGGGGGCTCGCCGTTGCCGCGCGGGAAGCTCAAGTAGGCCTCCACGACGGCGGTACCCGAGCGCGATCCGGAGTTGGTGACGGCTACCTGCGCCACGTCGCGCCCCGGGCGCCGGTGCACCCGCAAGGCCGACAGCCGGAAGCTCGTGTACGAGAGGCCGTAGCCGAACGGGAAACGCATCGGCAGGTGCTTGGCCAGATAGCCGCGGTAGCCGATGTCGAGCCCTCCGGCGAAGCTGGCGACGCCGTCGACCCCGGGCCACTGCGCCGGCGAGTCGACCGGATTGTGGCCGGCGCCCGCCGGGAAGGTGAGCGGCAACCGGCCGCTCGGGTCGACGCTGCCGAGGAGCACGGCAGCGAGGGCGTTGCCGTCCTCCTCGCCCGGATACCACGCCTCGATCACAGCGGCGACCTGGTGAAGCCACGGCGTCGTCACGGCGCCACCGGTGTTGAGCACGACGACGGTCCGGGGGTTGGCTGCTGCCACGGCACTGATGAGGGCGTTCTCGTCACCGGGCAGCGACAGCGTCTGGCGGTCGGAGCCCTCCGACTCCGGGTCTCCGGCGAAGACGATCGGCACGTCGACGCCCCGGGCGAGCACCGCCGCCTTGGCGATCGCCAAGCTGACGTCGGTGATCGTCACCTCCGGCGCCCGCACGCCGGGCTGTTGGAACCAGCGCAAGATGAAGCGGGTACGTGAGCGCGCCCGGAGGACAAGGGTCGTCGAGACCGTCGTCCGGTCCTGCAGGCCGGCGATGCGGAGCAGGGGTCGACCGGTGGCGTCGAGGAAGGAGTCGCCGCGCGCGGCGAGGGTGACCTCGTAGGTCCCCGTCGCCGGCGCCCGGTAAAAAGTCGTCGTCCGCATCCAGCCGGGTCCGTCGAGGGGGTAGCCGGCCGTGGCGATCTCGGGCGTGACGGCGACCGCGGCGGCCGGAGTCGTGCTCGTCGTCGACGTCGTCAGAGCAGGTGCCGGGGCCGTGCTCGTCGTCGACGTTGTCAGAGCAGGTGCCGAGGTCGTGCTCGACGTCGACGTCGTCAGAGCAGGTGCCGAGGTCGTGCTCGACGTCGTCGGCACCGTCGTCGTCGGCACCGTCGTCGGCACCGTCGTCGTCGGCACCGTCGTCGGCACCGTCGTCGTC
>DAHUZG010000193.1 GCA_027306715.1 Acidimicrobiaceae bacterium | reverse complement strand
GTCTCCTCCCACGGCACGAGGCGGTCGAGCTTGCCGGTGATCACGAGCATCGGCTGCTCGATGAGCTCGGCGACCCCCTTCAAGTTGATCGCCATCGCCTTCTCGCGCGCTTCGGCGAGGTCGGTGGAATGGGAGTAGGTCCGGAACGACTCGGCGCTGATCGCCGGCCGGTCGTCGAAACGGGGGCCCATGTCGTAGGCGCCCGACACCCCGACCACGGCCTTGATGCGCGGCTCGAAGGCTGCGGCCCGCGGCGCGTAGTAGCCGCCGAGGCTGACGCCGGCCACGCCGAGGCGCTCGATGTCGACGTCATCACGACCGCTCAGCTGGTCGATCGCGGCCCGCATCGGCACCTCGTAGTCGTGGCGCAAAGGGAGCAGGTAGCCGGTCTCGCCCTGGCCGGGGCCGTCGAGGGAGAAGGTGGCCAGTCCCCGGTCCAAGAACACCTGCTCCCAGTTGAAGAACTCCTCCTTCGTCGAGTCGAGTCCGGGCAGGAGGATGACCAGTGGGGGGCGGTTCGACCCCGGCGGCCGGCGCAGGTTGCCGACGAGACGGACGCCCTCGAAGGGGATCTCGACACGCTCGGCGGTCGGGTCGAGCAGCCGGTGCGCGGCGAGCAGGCTCTCCACCGAGCGGGCGGTCGCCTGGCGGTGCTTGTCCATGTCGAGCACCCAGACGAACTTCGAGAAGTGGTAGCTCAGCGCGGCGCGGACGTACGCCTCGCCCGCGGTCCGGCGCCGCCCCGCCTGCTCTGCTCGCTCCGCGAGGCGAACGTGCTCGTCGCCGTTGGCGCACCAGGCGTCGCACCACTGCTCCCAGCTGTCGAGGCCCGACGTGATGCGCTGGAAGTCGCTGGCGTCCACCCCCTGGGTGATCAGTCGTGGTGCCCAATGGCTGACGGCCGCTTCGGTACCGGCGTCGGGCATGCTGCCTCCTCGTGGCGTTGGTCGCGGGCTCTGTCGTTGCTGCGGGCAGACGCGCTCAGCCCCCGGCGGGCACGGTTGCCGGGGTCAGTCCGCAGGCGTCGAGCGCCTCGGCGAGCTGGCCGTCAAGCTCGCTCTCCTGGGCCTCCGTGAGAGCCGAAAGTGGCGCCCGGACCGGGCCGCCGGCGAGACCGAGCCGTGACGACCAGCGCTTGATGGCCGAGATCGGCTGGATCTGGCTCGACCGCCACGGTCCGGTGATGAACCTCTCCGAGATCGCCCGTAGCGGTTCGAGTCGCGAGGAGATGGCGTTGGCCTCGGCGCGGTCGCCGGCAAGGGCGGCGGCGGTGTAGTCGCGCATCGGCTGGCTGGCCGCCGTCTGGAGCAGGTACGGCGCGGCCGACGACATGAACACCTGCACGCCATGATCGAGCAGGTTCTCGAGCCACCGACCCTCGTCGGGCTCGGAGGCGACGATGCGGTCGCCGACGCGGTCGAGCACGGCGAGGAAGCGCTCGTGACCGTGCCCGACCTTGATCCCGCAGACGTTCTCGATCTCGGCGAGCCTGTCGATCAGCTCGAGCGACAACGCGAAGCCGGCGTACGACGTGTCGAACAGCCAGATGCCGAGGTCCACCGCCGAGGTCACCTCGGTGAACCACTCATAAAGGCCGGCCTCCTCGACGCGTGGGTAGTAGGGGTTGAGCAGCACGGCAAAGTCGGCTCCCGCCGCCTCGGCGTGGCGGGTCAGCTCGATCGCCTCGCGTGCGCTGTGGTGACCGGTATGGGCGACCACGCCACAGCGGCCGGCAACCTCGTCGACCACCGTCTCGACGACGCGGCGGCGCTCGGCGACGGTGAGCGCCCAGAATTCCGCCATCACCCCGGCGCAGAAGATCCCGTCGACGGCGAGCTCCTCGACGAGGTGGCGGGTGTCGGCGCGCAGGGCCGGGAGGTCGACCTCGCCGTTCGAGCCGAATGGCGTCGTCATCGCCGCCCAGATGCCGCGCACCTGTTCGCGCGCCGCCGCCTTGGCCTCGCTGCGGGCGTAGTGCATCGCAGTTCTCCTTTCGCGCCGGCGCCCCGGCGAGGACTTTGTCGAGGACTCAGTCGAGCCGCTGGCGCACCGTCGCCGCGATCCGTCCAGCCGACGGCATTGCCAGATCCTCGAGCTCCGCCGCGGCCGGTAGCGGGACGTGCGGCGTGGTGATGCGCACGATCGGCGAGTCGAGGTCGTAGAAGCACTCGTCGGCGACGATCGAGGCCAGCTCGGCTCCCCATCCGCAGAGCCGGGGATTCTCCTCGACGAGGAAGAGGTGACCGGTCGCCGCGACCGAGGCTGCCACGGTGCTGACGTCGAGCGGGACAAGGCTGCGCAGGTCGACGACCGTCGCCTCGATCCCGTCGGCGGCGAGCAGCTCGGCGGCCTCGAGGGCCCGCGGCACCATCGCCGCCAGCGCGACGATGGTCACGTTGGCACCGTTGCGGAGGATCTTGGCCGTGCCGAGCTCGTCGACGAGCTCACCGTCAGAGACGTCGGCCTTGGTCGGGTAGAGCGACTTGTGCTCGAAGAACAACACCGGGTCGGGGTCGCGAATAGCGGCGGCGAGCAGCCCGACGACATCGCCGGGCGACGACGGGGCGACGACCTTCAGCCCCGGTACGGCCATTGCCCAGTTCTCGACGCTCTGGGAGTGCTGCGCGCCGAAGCGGCTCCCGCCGCCGTTGGCCGACCGGATGACGAGCGGCAGCGCCGTCTGCCCGTTGGTCATATAACGGGTCTTGGCGATCTGGTTGACGACGATGTCCCAGCAGACGGCGAAGAAATCCGAGAACATCACCTCGGCGATCGGGCGCAGGCC
>DAHUZG010000186.1 GCA_027306715.1 Acidimicrobiaceae bacterium | reverse complement strand
ATGAGGAACATCTCTGCCGTCCACCGCCCGATGCCGCGCACGGCGCTCAGCCGGGCGACCACCTCGTCGTCGCCCTCCCGGCGCAGGCCGGCGTCGTCGAGCACGACCGTCCCGTCGAGCACCTTGGCGGCGAGGTCGTGCAGGCTGGCGGCTTTGCTCGACGACAGCCCGACGGCGCGAAGCGTGGCCGGGTCGAGCGCGGCGACCTTCTCCGCCATGACGTCACCGTCGAGCGCCTCGATCAGGCGGCGGTGGATGGCCGCCGCCGCTGAGCCGGCGAGCTGCTGGTACAGGATCGAGCGGACAAGCGCAGCGAAGTGCGACTCGAGCGGCGGCCCGAGCCGTGGCAACCCGGCGGCGGCAACGAGCCCGGCCATCACCGGGTCGCGGCCGGCGATCAGGCGGGCGGCCGCTGCGTGGGTGATGCGAGCAGTGGCCGGCACGCCGAGCGGTGGGCTCAGACGGGCTGGGAAGCGAAGCTGGCGAGCTCACCGAGGGTGAGCTCGAGCGGGTGCCAGAGATCAGGGACCACCGGCAGATCCTCGGGCACCGGAAGTGCGACGGCCCCGGCACCGGCGACCGGGCGGGGACGGCGCGGTGCGCGCTTGCCGGACGTCCCGCCACGCCCGCGGTAGACCTCGACGCGGGCCGGCGCGGCGTCGAGCGCCGCCTCGACGACCGAAAGCCGGCGGAAGCGCTCGAAGTCGGACTCGTCGAGGAACTCGAGCTCGAAGACCGATCCCCAGCCGAAGTGATGCCAGTCCCAGTCGACGGCGCCCTCGCCGAGCCCGGCCTTGACAAGGGTGTCCGCGTGCGCGTCCGCCCATGCCCGTGCCGACGACGGGCCGTTAGTCACCTCGATCGAGAACCAAGCGCCGATACGACGATGATACGCCGATCAGCCTCTCGAGGGAACCCGTTCGTCGCTGGGACGGCCTCAAAGGCGCCAGGTCGCGCCCTGGGTCCCGGATCCGCCGGCGTGCGGTCGTAGTGCCAGCTCGCTTGCCAGCAGCTCGATCCGCTCCGAGACGTCAGCCCCGAGCCGCAGACCGTCGACCGCCTCGACGTGGGCTTCGAGCTCGGCGAGCGCCGCGCTCCGCTCGCCCCGTGCGTCGGCGAGCAGCATCGCCAGCTCGCGCAGCTGGTCGTTCTCCGGCGCCACCTGGCGTCCCCGGTCGACGGCGAAGGCGACGAGGTCGAGGTCGCCGAGCCCGAAGCCGAGCGTGGCAAGTCGGTGGGCGACCTCGAGCACGGAGTAGGTGACGTCCTCGAGCAGGAGCTCGGCTTCGAGCCAGACGAATCGCGCCGCGAGCGCCTTGTCCGAGGCCGGCATCCCGTCGCCGACGAGCTCGAGCGCGAACTGCAGCGCCTCGAGCTCGCCTTCGAGCTTGCCGAGCCGCCGGCAGCGGGCAGCGATCTCGCGGCTGCGCTCGAAGCGCAGCCAGTCGCAGCTCACTCCCGGGCCCAGCCGGTACGGCTCGTTGCCGACGACGAGCGGGAAGTGCTCGCGACCGAGGACCCGTCTCGTCGCCGAGGCGGCGTTGTAGATCGTCTTCTCCCGTGTCGACTGGTCGCGGCGGTACACGCCGAGGGCGTCGCGCATCTTGTGCGTCGCCGCCGAGCCGTTGTGGAGCGCCAGGAAGGCGACGAGCTGCACCGCAGCCGGCGTCGCCGGTTGGCGGAGATCGCCGACGAGATCGGGCGCCGCGCGCAGCAACCTGACCTCGACCGGCCCCGATACCGGCAGCTCGGGAACGGCGCGGCGGGCGGTCGCCGGCTCGACGCTCGTGGCTGCGGCCGGCGCCGGAGCAGCGGGTCGTGTCCCGTCCCGCGGCTCGGCCGCTCTTCTCGCCGGCTCGTCGAGCGGCACCGGCTCGGCGAGCGGCACCGGCTCGGCGACGGAGGCCCGCCGCAGTCGGAGCAGGGTCAGCGCCTCGTCACGGGTCGGCCGCCGGCCCGGAACCTCGAGCCCGAGCGGCTCGACACGCAGGCCGGTGGGGGAGAGCTCTACCGAGCGCGGAGCAGTCTCGAGAGCACCGATGACGACAGCGGGCCCGTCGAGCGCTCTGGCCAGCCTCGCCACGCGGCTGTCCTCGACGAGGACGACCGGCTGCAGCTCGCCGCTCGAGAGCCGCCACCCGGCGCCGCCGGCACCGGGGGGCGAGACGGACCCGAGAGCTTCGGCGCTCAGCTCCTCGGCCAGCTCGTGAGCCGGGAAGCTGCACGGACCGAGCCGGAACAGCTCGACTTCGGCCCACTCTGCGTTGTCGAGCTGAAGCGCGCAGGTGGCGAGCACCTGGGCGATGTCGTCCTTCTCGCCGACCAGGGCGATGCGGTCGCCCCCGACGGCGGCCAGCAGGTAGGAGCTGCTGTCGTCCTCGCCAAGCGGGACGAGCACCGGCAGATAGGCGAGAGCGCCGGCGACTCGCTCGGACTCGGCTAGCGCCACGCCGACGGGCAGCCACCACCGCCAGCCGCCGTCGCGCGTCTCGAACGGTTCCGGCGCCTCCGGCACCGCCTGCTCGAGCCAGAGCTCGACGCCGGCGGCCTCGACGCGGACGGCCCCGACCCGCGGAGCGGTGCCGGGCCAGCCGGTGACCGTCACGGTGAGCAGGCGGTTGGCGGCGCCGACGAGGACCGGCAGCAGGGAGTCGGCGAGCGGCCGCACGATCGCTTCGATCGCCGCATCACCGGCCGAAGGGCGCCCGGGCCGGCTCCCGGCCGGGACGCGCATCGCCTGCAGGCGTCGTCGTCGTCGCTGCCCCCCGGCAAAGACGAGGGTCCCGAGCGTGCCGAGACCGGCGAGCGAGCCGAGCAGCAGGTGGTCGCGGGCCGCGGTCGCGGAGGTGCCTGCAGCTTCGGTCGCGGCCCTCCCCGTGCCGCTCTCGAAGGTGGCGGGGCCGGGCGGCTCGAGCAAAGCGAAAGGGGCCGGTCCGTGAACCCCCGCCCCGCCCGCTGCCGGTAGCTCGAGCCGCCAGCCGGCGTGAAGCACCGTCGGGTCGACAAAGCGCGCCCCGCCCGGTTCAAGACGGCCGAGGTTGGCCGCGGCGATGAGGGTCCAGTCGTCTGCCGAGCCGTACTCCCGCTCGGCGATCGAGAGCAGCGTATCCCCGGCTCGGACGACGTACGGGCGCGAGTGCGGGCTCGACGCCTCTGTCGTGGGGTCAAGCGATCGGGCCGCGCCCCTGGCACCACCGGGTGCCGCCGCGGCGGCGGTGGGATGTGCTGCAGAGCTGACCGGGGCGCCCGGGCTGGAGAGCGCGACGATCATCCCGACGATCGGAGCGGCCAGAGGCGCCAGCAGGAGCGACAGTGGCGAGCGGGGGCGGATACCGGCGCCGTCGCGCTCCTCGGCGAGCCGCCAGGAGATCTCTCGGGCGAGGCGCACCGAGGCCGCCAGCCAGGCTGCACCGACCATCGCGCAGAGCACGAAGCCGGCGAGCAGCACGTCGTGACGCGCCGTAGCGAGCTGCCAGCTCTGCCAGAAGTGGGCCGAGGCCCATCCGACGAAGGCACCGAGGCCGAGCCAGAACGCCGTTCCCACGAACCCGGCGAGCAGTCGGCGGGCTCGAGCCGTGAAGCCGAGCGGGGTCACGACGATGACGGCGGGCGCCGGTAGCCGAGCACGATGTCGTAGCCGACGAGCACGCCGGAGGGATGGACCTCCGAGATCGTCACCGTGCAACCGCCTCCCGCCGCCTGGAGCTGGAGGTAGGCCCCCGACGAGGAGTCCTGCGCCGTTGTCAGGGAGGCGCACGCGAGCTCGACGTGAAGCGTCGTCGAACCGCTCCACGAGACGCTCGCCCAGAGTGGTCCGGCCCCGACGAGAAGGTGCCGGGCGACGGAGGTGAAGCTGTCGTCCAGCCGTCCCGACCAGGCGATCTCTACCGGCGCCGAGAGCGCGGTTGAGGTGCTCGTCGAGGCCACCGGCGCCGTGCTCGTCGGGGCGCTTGTCGAAGTGGGCGGCGGGGTGCTCGTCGAAGTAACAGGCGGCGGCCGCCTCGGGGAGGGCGTCGCCCGGCGATCGACGAGCGTTGTCCGCGTGGCCCGGTGCAGCTCGTGCGCGGCTCGTGTCGTCCGGCGACCGCTCGCCGAACGCCCGGCTCGAGCGGGCGGGACCGCTGTTCTCCTGTCGGTCGGAGCCGGCTCGACGACAGCCGGGGAGCTGACCCTCGAGGGATCGACGATCTCGGTGGTGCTCGTCGAGCCCGTGAACTTGGACCGACCCGTCGCGGGTCGCGAGGTGTTCGAAGGACTGGCCGCCGGCGCAGTGGTTGCCGGAGCACCAGCCGGCGGCGCGGGTGTCACTGGCGCGGCAGTCGTCGGTGCGCTGGTCGCCGCGACCGCCGTCGCTGGGACCGTCGCCCTCGGCGAGCCTGGTCTCGCCCGGCTCACTCCCGAGCTGAGGAGCGCGCCTCGGCTGGCGCTGCTGTGAGGGCCGGCCCGGGCGGGTCCACCCGTGGCGCCGCCACGGCTCTCACCGACGGCTCGCCGCGGTCCGGTTCGGTGTCGGCTGCCGCTGAGCTGGCTCGTGGCGCCGGCACTGTGGCTCGTGGCGCCGGCGCTGTGCCTCGTGGCGCCGGCGCTGTGCCTCGTGGCGCCGGCGCTGTGGCTCGTGGCGCCGGATCGGGGAAGGGGGAGGACCGTCCGTGCCGAGACCACGA
>DAHUZG010000174.1 GCA_027306715.1 Acidimicrobiaceae bacterium | reverse complement strand
CTCGCCCGCTCTCTCGGTTCGGTGAAGGCGACGGTGAGCAGCGAGAGCGCCGCCGGCGCCATCGCCGCTGCGAACGCGCCCTGGAGGGCCCGGGCGGCGAAGAGCATCGCGGCGCTCTGGGCGAGGCCGCCGAGGGCCGAGGCGGCGGCAAAGCCGAGAAGGCTGACGACAAACGCCCGTTTCCGGCCGAGGTAGTCGGCGATGCGGCCACCGAGCAGCAGCAGCCCGCCGAAGGCGAGGGTGTAGGCGGTGAGCACCCACTGGCGGTTGGCGACAGAGATGTGAAGGGCGCGCTGGGCAGACGGGAGGGCGATCGTCACGACCGAGGCATCGAGGACGATCATGAGCTGGGCAATGGCGATGACACTGAGGGCACGGAATCGGCGCGGGTCCGGCGCCACAACCCCGGGCTGCGCATCCGCGAGCCCTGCAGCCGGACGCCCGGCATCTGGCGGGCCGGCATCGGGACGCAGACGCCTCTGTGGCAGGGCGCCGGCGGGCGCTCCGTCGGACGGCGCCGAGCGTGCACCTGCTGCGCGCGGCACGAACGGCCCGGAGGTGGAAGACATGAGGCTCCTTCGGCGACTAGGATCGGAACGGTGATTCCGGTTACACCATACGGAACTGTCGTTCCGTTTGTCAACCCCCCCGGGTGCTTTCCCCGGTGAGCACCTCGAGTCGGGCGCCGGCGCCCGCCGAGCCATCGGGCGACCAGCTCGCCGAGGGCGCCGCCGGCGAACCTCCGAGCGGGGAACGGCCGCTTCGCGCCGACGCCCGCCGCAACCGCGAGCGGGTCATCGAGGCAGCGACCGAGGCCTTCGCGGTGGAGGGACTGGCCGTAGCGATGGACGACATCGCCCGCCGCGCCGGCGTCGGGGTCGGCACGATCTACCGCCAGTTCCCGACCAAAGAGACGCTGTACGTCGCCATCATCCGACGGGGCCTCGATCAGGTCACCGCCCGGGCGCGGGCGCTCGCCGCCGCCGAGGACCCCGGCAGCGCCTTCTTCGACTTCCTCCGCGAGCTGCTCGAGACGGTCGCCGCCAAGCGCGAGCTCGTCGAGGCGCTCGCCAGCGCCGGCACCGACCTCAAGTCGATGGCGCCCGCCACCGAGGCGGAGTGGCACGAGGCTGTAGGCGCTCTCGTCGAGCGAGCCCAGCAAGCGGGCGCGGTGCGTCCCGACGTCCAAGTGCCGCAGGTGCTCGCCCTGCTCGGGGGCACCTGTGGCGCAGTCATGCACGCCCACCTCGAGGGTGACGCCCGTGCCCAGCTGGCCGCCGTCGTCTGCGACGGCTTGAGGTGCCCCCCGGCTACCTGAGCGGCGAGCTGGTGGATCCGGGTAGCCGCTCGCCGGATCGACCCACACCGGCTGCCACGCTCGAGCTTGGCGATCATCGAGCGGGAGACACCCGCCCGCACCGCCAGCTCGCCGAGAGACATCCCGCTCCGGGCGCGGGCGGCGCGCAGCGTGCCGCGATCGAGGCACCGAGGGCCGGCCGCCCGGGGCTCGACGGGCCGGCCGCCCGGGAGGCGGCGGCGATGAGCCAGCATGGAGTCATGTCGGCACGCCTCGACCCCGCCGCTCTCGCCGGCGGGCGCGACACCGCCCTCGAGGCGTTCCTCGACTGGACCACGGTACGCGGCCTCGAGCTCTACCCGGCGCAACAGGAGGCGATCCTCGAGGTCTTCGCCGGCAACCACGTCATCGTCAACACCCCGACCGGCTCGGGCAAGAGCCTCGTCGCTCTCGGCGCCCACGTCGCCGCTCTCGCCGGCGGCGAGCGCAGCTTCTACCCCGCCCCGATCAAGGCGCTCGTCTCGGAGAAGTTCTTCGCCCTCTGCAACGACCTCGGGGCGGCGCAGGTCGGCATGCTGACCGGCGACGCCTCGATCAACCCGGCGGCGCCGGTGGTCTGCGCGACGGCCGAGATCGTGGCCAACATGGCGCTGCGCTCCGGCGCCGGGACGCCGATCGGCCAGGTGGTGATGGACGAATTCCACTTCTACGGCGACCCCGACCGCGGCTGGGCGTGGCAGGTGCCGCTGCTCGAGCTGACCCGGGCGCAGTTCGTGCTGATGTCGGCGACCCTCGGCGACACGAGGTCGATCGAGGCGGGCCTGCGACGGCGGTCCGGACGCGAGGTCGCGGTCGTCCGCTCGGCAACTCGCCCGGTGCCGCTTCACTTCGAGTACCGCCGAGCTCCGCTGCACAAGACGGTCGAGTCGCTGCTCGGCGAGGACAAGGCGCCGCTGTATGTCGTCCACTTTACCCAGGCCGCCGCCCTCGCCCAGGCACAGGCGCTGACCTCGGCACAGGTGACGACCCGCGCTCAGCGCGAGGCTATCGCCGCGGCGCTCGAGAGCTTCCGGTTCGCGCCCGGGTTCGGGAAGACGCTGTCGCGCCTCCTCCACCACGGCATCGGGGTTCACCACGGCGGGATGCTGCCGAAGTACCGGCGCCTCGTCGAGCGCCTCACCCAGCGCGGGCTGCTGCGCGTCGTCGTCGGGACCGACACCCTCGGCGTCGGCGTGAACCTGCCGCTTCGCAGCGTCGTCTTCTCCGGCCTCTCGAAGTACGACGGCTCGGTGTCCCGCCTGCTCAGCGCCCGGGAGTTCCACCAGATCGCCGGCCGGGCGGGCCGGGCCGGCTTCGACGCCGCCGGCGACGTCGTGGTCCAGGCACCCGAGCACGTGATCGAGAACGAGCAGGCGCTCCGCCGCGCCGGCAACGATCCCGGCAAGCTGCGCAAGATCGTGAAGGCGAAGCCACCGAGGGGGTTCGTCGCCTGGGACGAGAACGTCTACGACCGGATCGTCGCCTCGCCGCCGGAACCGCTCACCTCCCACCTGCGCGTCGACCATGCGACGCTGCTCAACGTTCTCGACCGGCCCGGCGACAGCTGCGTAGCGCTGCGCCGGCTGCTCACCGACAACGACGAGCCACGCCCGGCGCAGCGCCGACTGATCCGCCGCGCGATCGCCCTCTACCGCTCGCTCGTCGCCGCCGGTGCCCTCGAGCAGCTGGCCGAGCCCGACGGGCTCGGGCGGACGGTGCGGGTGGCGGCGGACCTGCAGCGTGACTTCGCCCTCGACAACCCACTCAGCCCGTTCGTGCTCGAGGCCATCCCGCGCCTCGATGCTGCTTCGGAGAGCTTCGCCCTCGACGTCGTCAGCGTCGTCGAGGCCACCCTCGGCAATCCCGGACCGATCCTGCAGGCGCAGCTGGACCGGCTGAAGACCGAGGCCCTCACCGCCCTCAAGGCGGCCGGCGTCGAGTACGAGGAGCGCATCGAGGCGCTTGACAAGCTCGAGCACCCGAAGCCGTTGCGCGAGTTCCTCTACGGGCTGTTCGACGACTACCGGCTCGATCACCCGTGGGCGGCGGACGACAACATCTCACCGAAGTCGGTCGTACGCGACCTGTTCGAGCAGGCGATGACCTTCGGCGAGTACGTCGCCCACTACGGCCTGCAGCGCTCGGAGGGTCTGGTCCTGCGTTACCTCTCAGAGGCCTACCGCAGCCTCGTGCGCGCCGTGCCGGAGGACCTCAAGTCAGAGGAGCTGCTCGATCTGACGGAGTGGCTCGGCGAGCTCGTGCGCCAGGTCGACTCGAGCCTGATCGACGAGTGGGAGCTGCTCGCCGCCGCCTCGGCGGCCCCGTCGCCCGGCGAGGCGGCTTCCGAGATCGGGCTCGAGGTCGCCGTCGAGCTCGGCGAGGCGCCCCCGCCGCCGCCGGTGAGCTCCAACCGCCGCGCCTTTCGCGTCATGGTGCGCAACGCCGCCTTCCGCCGCGTCGAGCTCGCCGCCCGCGGTGATGTCGGCGCGTTGGCCGCCGGCGAAGAGCCGGGCGGCCTCGACGCGGGCGCCTGGTCCGAAGCGCTCGCGGCATATTCCGCGGTGCACGGGTCGATCGAGACCGGGGCGCCGGCCCGCGCAGCAGTGTGGTTCCAGCTCGACGAGGGCCGCGAACGATGGTCGCTGCGCCAGGTGCTCGACGACCCCGAGGGCGACCACGACTGCGCGATCGTCGCCGAGGTCGACCTGGCGGCCTCCGACGCTGCGGGCGCGCCAGCATGGCGGACGCTCGCCCTCGAGATCGGCTAGCTCGCGCCGGGGCGCCGGGCCGGCCGGCCGCTTTGCCGGGATCGCACCCGGCTCGCTGCGCTCAGCTCGCGGCAGGGATCGAGACTCCGACGCCCCCGCGGGTGTCGGCGCCGTAGCGCTCGATCTCGCGGTCGATGTCGAGCGGGGCGGGGCGGCTCTTGCTCGCCGCTCGCAGCTCGTCGGTGAGCAGCTCCGCCGGCACGAGCCAGCACACCTCGAGCTCGATGCCGTCCGGGTCGTGGGCGTAAAGGGCTTTGGTCGTGACGTGGTCCGAGGCGCCGACGAGGGCTCCGGCCCCACCGAGCGCGGTCGCCAGGCGCGACAGCTCGGCAAGGGTGTCGACCTCCCAGGCCAGGTGGTAGAGGCCGACCGTGCTGCGGCCGGCAGCAGAAGGGCCTGCACCCGCGCCGATCTGGAAGGTCCCGAGGTCGTGGTCGTTGGTCGAGCCGGCTGCCTGGAAGAACGCTGCCTGCCCGGGGAGGAAGACCAGCGTCGTGAATCCGAGCACACCCTCGTAGAAGGCGCGGGTGCGCTCGATGTCGCGGACGTAGAGCACGGCGTGGTTGAGGCGGGTGATCGGCATGGCTCCTCCGTGCTCTCGAAGATTATTGCGCGCGCAAGTATAGCGGGCCTCGGGGTCCTCTGATCGGGCAACTTGTGAGGCGCACCGGTAGCTGGAGGGGGATCGGCGATTCGGCAGCTACCGTCCCGTCACGTCGAGCCCGGACGGGATCCCGCCACGGCTACGAAGGAGGGCGCCGATGGCATTCGAGCGCATCACCGTCAACGCCGAGCAGATGGGGGGCGAGCCGTGCATCCGCGGCCTGCGAATCCCTGTCGCCACGGTCGTGGCGATGATCAACGACGGCATGAGCGCCGGCGAGGTCGTCTCTGCCTTCCCCGAGCTCGAGACCGCCGACGTCGAGGAGGCGTTGCGCTACGGGGGCGCAGCTGCGGCAAAGCCGGCCGGGGAGCGTTGAGCTATGCGCTTCCTTGTCGACCAGTGCCTCTCTGTCGAGGTCGCCGACCGCCTGGCGGCGGCGGGCCATGACGCAGTCCACGTCTCGGCCTATGCGATGTCAGCCGCCGCTGACGAGCAGGTGCTGTCACGGGCACGTGACGAGCGGCGGGTCCTTCTTTCGGCCGACACCGACTTCGGCGGTCTGCTTGCCAGCGGAGGCGGCAGGTTGCCCTCGGTGGTGCTCTACCGGCGCCACGCCGGGCGGCGGCCGGAGCAGCAAGCCGACGTGCTGCTGCGCGGATTGCCGGCGCTCGAGGGCGAGCTCGCCGCCGGGGCGATCGCCGTGCTCGGCGATGCCGGCAATCGCATCCACCGGCTGCCCGTCGATCAGGGACGCGATGTCCGGGTCGGGGGGCGGGACAAAGCTGACGGCCCGGCCCGGCTCGGCGCCCCGGTGCGACAGCGCTCCGGCGCGGAGCGTACGGGACGTGCAGAGCGCGAGGGCGGGCTCAGCCGCTGCTTGCGCGCCCGTGGGTCCGGACCGGAGGATCACCGGCCCCCTGGGCCGGTAGCGTCGCCGGGGTGTCGAAAACGAAGCGGCACCTCCCAGC
The DNA here is from genome assembly GCA_027306715.1 of Acidimicrobiaceae bacterium. Classification (GTDB taxonomy): domain Bacteria; phylum Actinomycetota; class Acidimicrobiia; order Acidimicrobiales; family Bog-793; genus DAHUZG01. The sequence continues at coordinate 20,758 of DAHUZG010000174.1, read as the reverse complement.
ACGACGAGCCCGAAGGCTCCACGGGCCCGACCCGAGCGGTCGACGACCGTGAGCCTCGAAGACCCAGGAGGTCGACCCCGTGCCAAAGACCGTCGAGCTGGCCGGACCCGACCACCCGATCACGATCGAGCACACCCCCTCGCTCGTGGCAGTGCGGGCCGGCGGTCTCCCGCTCGCCAGCTCGCGGCGAGCCGTGACACTTCGCGAGGCCGCCTACCCGCCCGTGCAGTACCTCCCGCTTGAGGACATCGACACATCGCTGCTGCGGCGCAGCGCCACCACCACCTACTGTCCCTACAAGGGAGACTGCAGCTATTTCGACGTCGTGCTTCCCGACGGCAGCGAGCTCGCCGACGTCGCCTGGACCTACGAGCGGCCGTATCCCGCCGTCGGGCGGATCGCCGGCCACCTCGCCTTCTACACCGACAAGGTGGAGGTGGTGCTGCTCGAGGGCGGCACGGGGAGCTGAGCCGGCCGCCTGTCGCGCCCTGACGCCCCTCGAGGCGCTGGCGGCGAAGCCGCTCCGGTAGGGCCGGTTCGCTCCAGGCCCGTGCGAGCCGGTCCGGCACAGGCCGGTCCGGCACAGGCCGGTCCGGTAACGTGCGCCAGTGAGCAGCGAGAGCGTCGCGCCGGCATCAGACTGGGACGGAGCACGCTACGACCGCCTGGCCGACCCGCAAGCTCGGTGGGGCGACACCGTGCTCGAACGGCTGCAGCTGGCAGGCGACGAGACAGTCCTCGATGCCGGATGCGGCAGCGGGCGTGTCACCGAGCAGCTTCTCGAACGGCTGCCGAACGGCCGGGTCATCGCCCTCGACGCCTCGCGGTCGATGCTGGAGACGGCGCGGCGGCGCCTCGAGCGATGGCAGGAGCGGGTCCGTCTCGTCGGCGTCGACCTGCTCGACCTCGGTCCCTCGACGCTCGGGGACGACGCGCCCGTGGACGCCGCGCTCTCGACGGCGACCTTCCACTGGGTGACAGACCACGACCGGCTCTTCGCCAACCTCGCCACGGTGATCCGGCCCGGGGGTCAGCTGGTGGCGCAGTGCGGGGCGGAGGGCAACATCGAGAGCGTCGTCCGCGCCGTCCGCGCGCTCGGAGTGGAACGAGCGGGAACCTGGCTGTACGCCTCGACGGAGGAGACCTCCGAGCGCCTCCGGCGAGCGGGCTTTGTCGAGACGCGGGTCTGGACGAATCCCGAGCCGACGCCGTTCCCGAGCGACGCCGACCTCACCGACTTCCTCGAGGCGGTCTGCCTGCGCGAGCACATCGCCACGCTCCCCCCCGCCGAGCGCCGGCCCTTCAGCGAGCGGGTGGCCGCCGCCCTCCCCGGACGGACCATCGACTACGTGCGGCTGAACATCATCGCCCGCCGCGCCGGCTGAGCCGGAGCGGGCGCCCCGAAGGACGCCCGCTCGCGGCACACCAGGGCGGTGCGCGCCGTCAGGAGCCAAACTTCGACGGCACGGCGGCGACGATGCCGCTGGCGAGGACCGCTGCGGTTCCGGCCATGTGCGACTCGGCCATCAGCAGCGTCGAACCGGTGTCACCACGCCTGGCGACGATGGCGTCGATCGCCGCCTCGAGCGTCGAGATGTGGCCACGCAGGTCGGCGGCAACGGCGCTCGCCGGCAGCTCGGTGGCTCCGGCGATGAAGGTGCTGAACGAGCTGACGTAGCCGTCAAGATTCCTCTGGGCCGCCGCCACCATCGAGGCCTTCTTCGTCGCCACGCCGAGGGTGTAGCTGACGAAGAACCCGATGTGCGCCCGCCACAGCTTGAGGAACTCAGCCTGCGCAGCCTTGCCGTAGATGCTGCCGATCGCTGCGCCGAGCTCGTCGGTGTTCGTGGCGAGGGCGCCGATGGCACCTTTCACCTCGGGAGCGTTCAGGTTGCCGCCATCAGCGATGGCAGTCTGAACGACGAACCCCGTGTCTGCGACATGCTGGACGAGCAGACCCGTCAGAGCACTGCGCAGCTTTGAGGCGGGCGAGGTCACTGCGCCGCTGATGCCCTTCGAGGAGACGATCCCCTCGGCGAGGACCTGCGCCGTCCCGTCCATGTGTGCCGCCGCCATCTGGATCATGGAACCGGCGGTCGCGCTCTTGCCGACGATCGCTGTGATCGCGGATTCGAGCGTCGAGACGTGGCCGCGAAGGTCGGCGGCAACGGCGGAACGGGGAAGCTTGGTCGCCCCCGAGACGAACTGGCTGAAGGAGCTGACGTAGCCGGCCAGATCCTTCTGGGCAGTCGCCACCTCGGCCGGCTTGCGGGTGGCCAGACCGAGCGTGTAGTCCACGAAGTAGCCGATGTGGGCGCGCCAGAGCTTCAAGAATTCCGTCTTGGCCGCCGAGCCGTAGAGCGACCCGAAGGCGGCGCCGAGGTCGTCGGTGTTCTGACCGAGCGCAGACAGCGCACCCTTGGTCTCCGGCGACGACGCACCGGTCGCCACAGCCGACTCGACAACCGACGCGGTGAGGTCGGCGTGCTCGCGGAGCAGCTCGTCGAGCGCGGCGTAGAGCTGAGCCGCCGGCGTGTTCGTCGGATCGGCCTTGGTGGCCCGACTGACCGGCGTCATCGGCACCCGGCTGTGCGGGGAGACCGAGGAGCCGGCCGCGGCCGTTGCGCCGCCGATGGTGCCGGCGGCGAGGAGCAGCGACGCGACAGCTGCACGTCCCGTGTGTGAAGAGCGGTTCATCGTTGTGGCACCTTTCGTTTGCGGAGGCTGTACGCCAGCTCATTCGCTGCCGTGCCCCGAGAGGTTCACGTCCGTGCCCACAATTCATCCGGTGCCCGGATGCGGGACGCAGCCGGCGGGCCGGCAGGCCGGCGGGCCGGCGGGCCGGCGGCGGTCTCGCGCTCAGGCGAGCGCGCCGCTCGCGACCGGCTTGGAGGGTGACGCAGGGATGCGCCTCCCGCGCTCGAGACTGACAGCAAAGAAGGTGGGCTTGCCGTAGGACCTCGACAGCGTGCCGATGCGGATCGGCTCGGGGGCTCCATGACCCACCTCGAAGCCACCGACGGCCCGGGGCTTCTTCCCCTTGGCGATCTCCCAGAGCACGTAGATCTGTCGCGAGGCGTTGTCAGCGGGAAGCGAGGCCGGGCGCAGCCACACTGCCGCGTCGTGCACCTCCACGGTGGCGGCTCGGCGGCTCGTCGAGATGTCAGTCAGCTGCACGACCGTGCAGCCGCTGGCCCGCGCCGTGGCACAGGGCAGCGCCGGGCCCGCCGGACCCGAGCCACCGCTGGCGAGCACGCCGGCGGAGATCCCGGCGACCGCCGTGCAGGCCGCCGCTGCGAGCAACCCCGCACGAATCCGATGGCGTCGGCGCGGTACGAAGGCGAGAACCCCGTCCGGGCCGGCCCCCGCGAGGTCCGTGGCGCCGCCGCCGGCAGGGTTGGCGACGGCAGCTCCGACGAGGTCAGCAGAAGCGCCGTCAGCGACCTCGGGCGCGACCCTGCCGGGCTGCGCTCGAAGGGGCTCGGCGCCCGCTGCGGCAAGGACGCGCTGGCGCAGCTCCGGTGCCGGCCGTGCCACCGGGGCGGCCTCGCCGAGCGCCAACGCCGCCTCGCGAAAGGTGGCGAGGAGCACCTCGCAGGAGGCGCACCCGCGCAGGTGATCGACGAAGCGCCGCTCATCTCCTGCGTCGAGAGCGTCGAGCGCGTAGCCGGCCGCGAGCTCCTCGAGCCGGCCGTGGTCGAGGTCCTCGTCGGTCCTCGACACCTCGTCGTCGCTCACTGTGCCACCTCCCACGCCGGGTCGCCGAGGTCGGCGAGCTGCGTACGCAGTCGTCTCATGGCCGCGAACATCCGCGTCTTCACCGTTCCGAGCGGTACCCCTGTCAGCTCGGCGATCTCGCGCTGAGTCCGGCCGCCGAAATAGGCGAGGTGCAGCGCATGGCGCTGCTCGGGGCTGAGCACGGCGAGGGCGGCCCGCACCTGCTCGTCGCGCAGATGCCCCCACGATGCTTCTTCCGGCTGGCTGGCGGAGTCAAGGACAGGGTGCTCGCGGGAGGCATAAGTGTCCTGGCGCCGGCCGATCGCCTCCTCGCGCCGTACCGCGTCGACGGCCTTGTGGTGAGCGAGAGCGACGAGGAACGCCTTCAGCGAGCCCTGGCGCTCCTCGTAGCGACGCGACCGCCAGAGGGCGAGGAACGCCTCCTGCACGCACTCCTCGGCGAGAGAGGCGTTCCTCGTGACACCGATCGCGACGCGGTAGCAGAGAGCGCCGTGGCGGTCGTACAACGTCGCCAGCGCCTCCTGCTCACCGTCCGCGGCGAGGCCGGCAAGAACCGCGTCCTCGAGGTCGGGCAGCCGGCCGTCGACTGTCCCCTCGTGCACGAGGGTCAGTGTTCCAGGCACGACAGGGACCCGCAACGCTCGCTCAGGACGCCACGAACACGCCGACCATGCCGGCGCTCTGGTGATACTGGCAGTGGAACGGGTAGCGCCCGGCCCGGGGGAAGCGAACGGTGAAGCTGACGCGGGTGCCGCCGGGGTCGCCCGTCACGGTCGGCGAGGTCACGTGAAGCGACGGGACGACGATGTCGTGGGGGTAGGCGCCGGAGTCGACGAGGGCGACACGAACCGCTCCGACGTGCACGTGCACCGTGCTCGGCGAGAACCGCAACGAGTTGGTCCCCGCGAGGGTGACGTGCTGGACGACGGGTCGGTGGTCGCTCCCGGCGCCGGCTCGGGCGGCCGTCGAGCCTCTGCCGGCGAAGGCGGCCGCTGTACTGCCTCCTGCGGCAAGTGCCAGCGCCAGCACGGCACCGGTGATCACCTGGCGGGATCGGTGGCTGGGGGTCATCGGATGCCTCCTCGGGCTTCTCGGTGCGAGATCGGTGTGCGGTGGTCTCGAGTGCTGCCCGGCGCTCATGCGACGCGCTCCGCGCCGGGCCGGGCGCGTCGGGCGATAGCGGGCCAGCCGCTTCGGGCGATGTGCGGCTGCGCGCTCCGGGCGATGCCGGGATGGCCGTCGCCGCCAGGCGCGCTGTGGTCGACCGCAGCGAGCCGCCCGAGGACGAGCCCGGCCGGCCGCCCGACAAGCAGCCGAGTCGACCGGACGGCGGGCCAGTGAGTCGACCGCATGGCGGACCAGGTCCCTGCGGCGAGAAGAACGAGCAACGGGCCGGTGTTGGGATCGGTGGCGAGACCGGTCGCGATCCCCCCGAAGGCCTCGGTGAACACCCAGATGGCCAGACCGAAGAGGGCCCCGGCGGCGAGGGCGAGCGACTGCGCCGCGCGCAGCAGGAAGGGCGCGGCAGCGATGCAGACAAGTGCAGCGGCGAGGGCGGGGCCGAGACCGGATCCGGCGTGGGCGGTGGCGTCGGCAAGGCCGGCGTCGAGCGGAGCGAGCAGTCCGGGAAGGTCCGGCCGGGCACCGCGGAAGCCGGCCGCCAAGGCGCGATTTGAGCTGTGCCCGGGCAGCAACTGAAGGGTCGCCAGCGCGAGCCAGATCAGCGACCATGCCAGCGCCAGCCGGCGAGCCGGCGACTCGTCCTCGCCGTTGCCACGGCGGGGCCATGCCGCCAATCCGACCGCGACGTAGAGCAGTGCCGCTCCGGGGGCTCCCGAGAAGACGTCCGACCCACCGCCGAGGATGCCGCCGAGCCCCTCACCGACCACCCAGACACCGAGCGCCCAGGGGATCGACGCCGCGAGCGCCAGCCGGGCGCTGCGACCGAACAGCAGCCCAATGCCGATGGCCAGCTGAACGAGGCCGAAGAGAAGGCCGAACACAAGAGGCTCGCGGGCGATCACCGATGCCGATGCCGAGACGATCCAGGCGACCGGCGCCGGCTGGCCACTGGCAACCGGGCGGATGACCTGGCCGGCGAACGCGGGCGTCAGCAGTGCCGGTTGCAGCTGGAGCGCGCCGTCGAGGACCCAGAGCACCCCGAGCGCCAACTGGAGCCGCCGCTTGGTGATCCACATCGCCGATCTGCCTCCTGTCGCCGGTCGAAGCTGTTGACATGAGGCGTTCGTCGTGCTCGCTCCGGCGGTTCATCGCCTCGCCGGATCGGATCGGTATCGGTCCTGGCGTCGACGCTCGCGCCGCCGGTCGCCTGCGCGGGCGGGCCCGGCTCAGAGCTACCGGCAGAAGGCTTCGAGGAGCCGTCCGAGCAGGTCAACGTAGCGCTGCTGCTCCTCAGGCGAGAGCGCCGCGAACGGCGAGACGACCCGTTCGAGGGCATGGCGGCGGGCACCGTCGACCTCGACGCGCCCACGACCGGAGCTCGCGCCGGCGGTTCTCCGGCTGCGCGCCGCGAGGGAGGCGGGCGCCGCCGATCGCGGCGCTCCGGCGGTTCTCCGGCTGCGCGCCGCGAGGGAGGCGCCGCCGATCGCGCAGCCGCCTCGTAGGCGCCCTGCGCGCGCCCGGCGCGCGCCCGGCAAGGCTGCTCGCCGACGGCTCACCCTCTGCCGCTAACGCCCCTGCCACTCCGGGGCTCGGCGCTCGGCGTGCGCCCGCTGCGCCTCGGCGAAGTCAGCAGAGGTGATGCAGGCGATCTGGCCCTCGACGGCGGCACGACAGCTTGCCTCGGCGCCGCCGGCCCACCCGGCCTCGATCGCTCGCCGGGCGCCGCGCAGCGCCAGCGGCGGCTGGTTCGCCAGCCGCTCGGCCAGGGCTTCGACAGCGGCCTCGAGATCGACGTCGGCGACCACCTGGTGAGCGAGCCCGATGCGCGCCGCCTCGGACGCGCCGACGACCTCACCGAGCAGGATCAGCTCCCTCGCGCGACTCTCCCCGACGAGGCGCGGGAGGCGGAAGGCCGCGCCCATGTCGGGGAGGATTCCGTAGCGCGCCTCGGTAAGGCCGACCTGGGCGCCCTCGGCGAAGATCCGGAAGTCGCAGACCAACGCCAGCTGAAGGCCAGCGCCGTAGGCATGGCCCCGAACCGCGGCGATGCTCGGGAAGGCGAGCCGTGGGATCCACTCGAACGTCCGAGCCAGCTCGAGACCGGCGGTGATCGACTCCTCGTCGGCTGGGCGGTCACTCCAGCGCGCCAGCATCCCGGCCATGCCCTCGACGAGGTCGAGGCCGGCCGAGAACGACGAGCCTTCGCCGGTCACCACCAGGCAGCGGATGTCCTCACTCGCCCTGAGCCGGCGGCCGAGGTCGGCCATCTCCTGCCACATGAGCGGGTTCTGGGCGTTGAGCTTGGCAGGACGGGCGAGCGTGAGCGTACCGATCCGGTCCCGCTCGTCGAATCTGATGGTCTCGTAGCTGGTCGTCGCGGTCTCCAGACTCTGCGGGGCGCGGTGGGCGCCCGATGCAATGGGCTTCGTGACGACCGGTTCGTCGAGGACCGAACCGGGTCGTCGAGGACCGAACCGGTTCGTCTAGGACGGAACGGCCGGCGGCGGTGGCGGCGGCCGGCCCGCGGGCCCGGCGTAGGCGAAGATCCGGTTTGTCGTCGGGATGAGCAGCAGCCCGTCGCCAACGGAAGGCGTCGGGAAGTGGTTCGACTCGCCGCCGTCGGTTCTCTCGCTCACGAGGTGGCGACCGCTTGCCGGGTCGAGGCCCCAGAGCGTGCCAGAGGTGTCGAGAGACCACACGAGCCCACCGGCCAGGATCGGCGGCCCGTTGATCGAGACGCCGCTCGGGGTGCTCGGCGTGGTCCAGAGGACAGACAGGTGCGGCTCGTGCGTGCTGATCCTCACCGCGGTGATGCCTTCGGCGCAGGCGACGAAGACGGTGCCGGCCTCGACGCCGTCACCGCCGTGCGGATCTTCCCGGCACAAGGGCTTCTTCGCCACCTGGCCGCCGATCCCGCCGAGATGCGCTCGATCGAGCAGGTAGGCGATGTGGGACTTGCCGACCTGGATGACGTAGCCGTCTGCGAAGGCGGGAGCTGCAGACCCGAGGTCGGCGTCGGTACGGTTGTCTTGCGCCCAGGTGCTCGGGGCGAAGAGCTGCAGGCGTCGCAGCCCCGCCGAGAGCTCGGTGACCGAGTCGCTGGCGTCGTAGGGCGGCCCGGACTGCGAGCCGTTGCCGACTGCGAACCAGATGTCTCCGTTGGAGTCGACGAGCGGAGCCGCCCCCCCCATCCATACAGCACCCTCCCGCTCCCCCCTGGCGTGGTCGAGGACGTAGTAGCCGGCAGCGCCGCCCGCCTCGGGAACGGCGGCAATCGTGCCGTGATAGGTGCCGCAATCACCGTAGTTGCCGCCGAAGGCGACGATCACCTTGCCGCGGTCGAGCGCCAGGCCGGCTCGCTGCAAGAGGGCGGTCGGGATCGAGCCGGGCGGGTTCAACGCCTCGTTCAGCTCGACGCGGCCGTTGTAGAGGTTCAAGCCGACGAGGCGATGCGATGCTCGCGAACGGCCTGCGAGCTCGTCGGCGACGACGAAGATCTCGTGCCGCAGCGCGTCGATGACCGGAGTTCCGGTGATCCCGACGCCTGGCGCGATGTCGCCGCAGGGAAGATCGCCCGATGGCACCGGCCGGCCGAGACGGGTCGACCAGAGGATCGTGCCCGTGTCGGCCGCGAGCCCGTAGACGGTGTCGTCTTCGGTCGCCGCGTAGACCCGGCCCGCGAAGACGAGCGGCTCGCCGTAGAGCTGGCCGTCGAGCCTGGCCGAGATCCATGCCGGATGGAGAGGGCGGAGGGCGGTCGTGGGGTTCTCGACACCACTGCCGAGCGCGCTCCCGTCATAGACGGTGACGTTGGTCCCGAACGCACCGGCGCCCGGATGCGGCCGGCTGCCGCCGGCACGAGACGGCGGCAGGATCGCCGTGGCCGCGACCACCACCAGAGCCGCTGCGGCGGTCAGCGCTCGGCCCGGAGCTCTCATCGTGTCGCGTCCCGGGAGCGCCGAGGGCCGTCGTCGGAGCGGCCGACCTGGCGTGCCGGAACTTCCGCGTGGGCGGTGCGCCATGGCACGAGATCGTAGTCCCGGCCTCAAAGACCCCGCCGGCCGGGAACTTCTTGCGGAAAAAGGCGCTCAAGTGAGTGCGGCCCTCCTGTAGCGGGCGGCGGAACGGGGCTGATTGCCGGCTATCTCCCCGCTGATCGGCCGCACCACGTCGCCGCGCCGGCGGTTCCGTCGAGCAGGGTGCGCGAGAGACCGAAGCCGTGCTCCAGGTGCGAGATGCGGCCCTCGCAGCCGGTCCGCCACTTGACGAGGCGTCGGAAGGAGCGGCTTGTCTCGAGCTCTGCCCGCTTGGCGCGCGAGCATCCTCCCGATGGAGGCGCCCAGCTCAGAGGCCATTTTCAAGATTGTTTTTCCGGGAGATGTGCTAGCCGGCCGGCCAGTCGTTCGCCGCCGACTCCTGTGAGACGAGCTCGGAGAGCAGAGCTTGCACCCGTCTGTCGATCTCCTCGACGATCGGCCGCACGGCGCCGACGGGCAGCCCGGCGGGATCATCGATCGCCCAGTCGAGGTAGCGCTTGCCCGGCAGCACGGGGCAGGTATCGCCGCAGCCCATCGTCACGACGACATCGGCCTCCTCCCCGTCACCGGGGGTGAAGGCCTTGGGGAACTCCCGTGAGGCGTCGAGGCCGCGTTCGGCGAGCACCGCCACGACCGCGGGGTTCAGGTGAGCGACAGGCTCCGAACCGGCCGAGCGCACCTCGACGCGACCGCCGGCACGGTGCTCGAGAAGTACCTTCGCAGCGAGGCTACGGCCGGCATTGTGCACGCAGAGGAAGAGGACGACCGGTCGGTCCGCCACGGTCCGTCGTCAGCCGCGGGCGGTGACCGGCGGGTACCGCCGGCGGGCCCACAGGGCGACGTAGACAAGGGTGACGAGCACGGGTACCTCGATGAGCGGGCCGACGACCCCGGCCAGCGCCTGGCCCGAGGTGACGCCGAACACGCCGATGCAGACCGCTATCGCCAGCTCGAAGTTGTTGCCGGCAGCGGTGAAGGCGAGAGTCACCGTCCGCTCGTAGGGCAGCCGGAGCGCCCAACCGAGGGCGAAGGACCCGAACCAGATGACGGCGAAGTAGCAGAGCAGCGGGAGCGCGATGCGCGCCACGTCGCCGGGTCGGGAGGTGATGGTGTGACCCTGGAGGGCAAACAGGATGACGATCGTGTAGAGCAGGCCGTAGAGGGCGAGCGGTCCGAGACGCGGGAGGAATCTCGTCTCGTACCAGTCTCGTCCTCGCCGCCGCTCGCCGATCGTCCGGGTGAGGAACCCGGCGACGAGCGGCACACCGAGGAAGATGGCGACCGTCCCGGCGATCGTTCCGACCGACACGCGCAGGCCCGCCGTGGAGAGCCCGAGCCAGCCCGGGAGCAGGCGCAGGTAGAAGTAGCCGAGAAAGGCGAACGCCGCGATCTGGAACAGGGAGTTGAGCGCCACGAGCACGGCCGCGGCCTCCCGGTCGCCGCCCGAGAGGTCGTTCCAGATGAGCACCATGGCGATGCAGCGCGCCAGACCCACGATGATCAGCCCCGTACGGTACGCAGGTAGGTCGGGAAGCAGCAGCCACGCCAGAGCGAACATCACGGCCGGGCCGACGAGCCAGTTCAGCACGAGCGACGAGACGAACATCCGCCGATCACGCGTCACCGTGGTGATCCTGCCGTATCGGACCTTGGCGAGCACCGGGTACATCATCACGAGCAACCCGACAAAGATCGACAGCGGCGTGCCCCGGGTCACCTGGACCGCGTCAAGGTGACGGTTGAGGCTCGGCACGCCGCGACCGAGCCCGATCCCGAGCCCCATCGCAACGAGGATCCACACCGGCAGGAACCGGTCGAGAAAGGACAGGCGCCGGACGACCGGCTCCTCGGGCGTGTCGGTGGGAGTCTCGGTACGCGCCCGGCGGGTAGACCGGTGAGCCTCGGCGACGGTGTCAGGCACTGCCGCGTCAGCCACCGCGGGGTCAGGCACTGCCGTGCCCCCCGATGGCTCCCGACGGAGGGGGGAGGGCCTCGCTGTAGTAGTATCCATAGATGTCGATACATCGACTTTAGCGAATGCATCGGTGAGCGTCAATGGGAGGAGGGGCGTGGCCGAGCGGGCGGTGAGCGGCGCGAGGACAAAGGTGACCGACTGCCGCCCGTCTGCGCTCGTCTCCCCGCTCGGGTCGACCGAGGCGGCCGACCTCGGGCGCGGCTTCAGCGCGCTCGGCGACGAGATCCGCCTGCGAGTGCTGTCGATCCTGGCTGCTGCGCCGGGAGGTGAGGTCTGCGTGTGCGACCTCGTCGGGCCGCTCGCCAGGTCCCAGCCGACGGTCTCGCACCATCTCAAGGTGCTCGCCGACGCCGGTCTTGTCCACGGCGACCGCCGGGGCAGATGGGTCTGGTACTCGCTCGATCAGGCGCGTCTCGCCTCGCTGCGAGCTGCGCTCGAGGTCGGTGCCCTCAGCTCTCGGTCAAGATCTCGCCGGTAGGGGGCGTCGGCGAACCGAGCTCGCGTGTAGCGGGGCGTTCGATCGCCGACTCGAGAGCAAGGAGTCCCCTCTTGGCCTCGATGCCGCCGGCGTAGCCGCCGAGGGTCCCGTCGCTGCGCAGGACCCGGTGGCAGGGCACCACGATCGGCACCGGATTCGTAGCGCACGCGGTGCCGACGGCGCGCACGGCCTTCGGCCTTCCGGCAGCGGCTGCGACCGCCTTGTAGCTGGCGGTAGCGCCGTAGTCGATCTCGCGCAGGTGCGCGAGCACGACGCGGCGGAAGCCGTGGGCGAGCTGCAGGTCCAAGGTCACGTCGAAGTGCCGGCGTCGCCTGGCGAGGTACTCCTCGATCTCCCGGGCGGCCACATCGAGGCGCGCCGGGGCGTGCAGCAACCGGGGACTGACCCGCGCCGCGAGGTCGGCCAGCACGCGGTCGTGGCCCTCGCTTGGGTAGGCGACTCGAAGCAGGCCGGCCGGAGTGGCGGCGAGGAGGAGGGATCCGAGGGTGGAGTCGAGGGTGCGGTAGGCAACGTCGAGAAGGCCTTCGGCGGCCGCCTGATCGACAAGTCGGCTGTGCAGCGACGCCATCGTGCCGCCGTCGGCGGCGGCCTCGGCAGAGCAGAGCGAGTCGACGAGTCGGTCGTGTCGGGGAGTGCTCACAGCTGGCCCTTTCGCCCGAGGGTGGAGCGCAGCGAGGCGATCCCGTCAGCGGCGGCGCGTCGTGCAGCCGCTTCGCTGGTCTCGAGCAGCCCGCCCACCTCGGCGTAGCGCAGTCCGGCGACATAGTGGTAGACGACCGCACCGCGCTGCTTGGGTGGCAGTGCTGCGAGAGCCTCCCAGAGCTCGGAGTCGGGCTCGACCGCCTCGGCATCTGACGCCGTCGACTCCGGCAGCGCGTCGACCGGCATCGGCGCCCGCGCCGTGGCACGGATTCGGTCGACCGCCTTGCGGTGGGCGATGGTGACGAGCCAACCCCGGACATCGCTGTCGGGCCGCAGCCTCGGGTAGGCCGCGAACGCCGCCAGGAACGTCTCGGACCAGGCGTCCTCGGCGTCGTGAGGACCGACGACAGCCCGGCAGACGCGCAGCACCACCGGCCCGTGCTCGGCCACCACCAGCTCAAAGGCGGGAAGGCCCATCTACCCGCCCGCCGCGAGAACGCTCGGCGTCACGGCGCTCGGCGTCCCGGCGCTCGACCAGTCACGAGGATGTCACGGTCAGCCGGCTCGCCCGTCTCGGAACGCACACTGGATCAACGCTCCCGGGCGTCGGTTCGTGAGGTCCTGGCCGCAACGGCCAACCGATTCGGCGTGCGTCGGCCGACCGCCACCTGGCGAGGCCGCGACCACGCAAGTCGCCGCGGCCATCCGGGCCAGGTCGACGGCGTCGCCGTCGCCCTCGGCACTGTCGACGCTTGACTCGACGCCCTCGGCCAGAAGGCCTCGGTACGAGTCGAGCACCTCGCCGCTCGTCGCGCAGACTCCCGTCCAGTAGACCTCGGGATGCAGCAGCGACCCGAGCAGCTCGAGGTCGCCATCGACACGACCGCCTCGTCTACCATGACGGGCCGGAAGAGGAGGCACGGCGCATGGGAGGAAGGCGAGCTACCCGGTCAGCTGTCCTTTTCGCTGTCCAGGCGCTGGCGGTCGCCTTACTCCTTGGAGGTGGAGCGACCCCTGCCTTCGCCGCGAAGCCAGGACACGGCGGAGGCGGAGGCGGAGGCGGAGGCGGAGGCGGAGGCGGATCGAGCACCAAGGGCTTTGACGTCTCCTACCCACAGTGTGGGACGACTTTTCCGAACCCGATGGCTTTCGGGATCGTCGGCGTCAACGGCGGGCTTGCCAACGACCTCAACTCCTGTCTCGGGCCGTCCTCCTCCTACCCGAGCTATACCCAGAGCGAGCTGTACTGGGCGGTCACCGCGTCTGTCGGCGGGACCACACAGCCGAAGGCCTCGTTGTACGTCAATACTGCCGACCCGGGCAACCTCTACAACGGCAAGCCGATCGCCGACTGGCCGACGTCGTCGATCGCTGCGGACCCCGACGGGTCCTGCACGACGACGACAGTGACCTCGCGAGGACACAGCTACACCGTCGGCGTGAACTCCGATGCCTGTGCGTGGCAGTACGGCTACAACAAGGCAGCCCAGGACGCCACGTGGCTGACGAACGCCGCCGACGCCATCAACGCCCAGCAGTCTTCTGTCGTCATCCCCGACACACCGGGGAGCTACCCGTGGTGGTTGGATGTCGAGACCGGGAACACCTGGCAGTCCGACACCTCGATGACCTCGCCGATCTCCAAGGCATGATCGCCGGACTGGGGACTGCAGGCGTTCCCACGACGACCGGGCTGATCGGGGCGTACTCGACCTCGTCGCAGTGGGACAGCATCACGGGCGGGACGGCGTCGGCGGCAGCGGGATCGCTTTATGAGATCCCGAACTGGATACCCGGCGCGACGACCCTGTCACAGGCCCAATCGAACTGTGCACTGCCGTCCTTCACCTCCGCCGCCAGGATCTCGGTGACACAGTGGACCGGGAGCCCGGACAACGACTACGCCTGCTGAGGCCCGCTCGACCTTCTGAGGCCGCTCCACCCGCGCGGAGGCTGTAGGGCGGGCCGCCGTACCTGCAGGGGGTGGCAAGGCGAATCCCCGGCGGTTCGTGAGACAATGGACCCTTCGCATCGTCAGGAGTGCTCTGTGCCCCCCATCTCAGCTGTGCCGGGCCTGCCGGCCCTCGGCTGGGACGACGGCTGGGCGGCGGCGCTGGAGGCGCTCGGTGATCCGAGTGTCTTTCCCGCCCGGGTGTCGCGCGTCGACCGTGGTATCTGCACCGTCATGACCGGAGCAGCAGAGATCCGGGTAGCGACCGAGCGCGCCGTCGAGGTAGCTGTCGGTGACTGGGTGGGCATGGCCTCTCCCCTGCCCTCGGCCGGCGGTGCCAGAGCGCGGATCGCCGCCATCCTCCCCCGGCGGATGGTCCTGCGAAGACAAGCAGACGCAAGAGGTGGGCCGCTCCAAGTCCTCGCCGCCAACGTCGACACGGTGATGTTGTGTGACGCGCTCGGCGGAAATCTCAGCCTTCGTCACCTCGAACGGTTCCTGGCGCTGGCGTGGCAGAGCGGCGCCACCCCCGTCGTCGTCATCACCAAGTGCGACAACGTCGCGCCAGCGATGGCGGCCGAGGTGCTCGAGGTGATCACCGCCGTGGCCGACGAAGCCCGCGTCCTCGTCGTCAGCTCCACAAGCGGTGAGGGGATCGCCGAACTGGCGCCGTGGCTGGTCCCGGGGCGCACCGTGGCGCTGCTCGGATTGTCCGGCGCAGGGAAATCGACTCTGGTCAACGTGCTGGCGGGTGCGCAGGTCTTAGCCACGCGAGCGGTGCGAAGCGATGGCAGCGGACGGCATACGACGACCCACCGCCAGCTGGTCGTGCTTCCCGGAGGTGGGATCGTGATCGACACTCCGGGCATGCGCGCCCTGTCGGTGTCGGCGGCGCGTGAGGGAGTCGAGCATGCCTTCGGCGATGTCGCCATCATGGCCCGCGACTGCAGGTACGCCGACTGCTCACATTCAGGCGAACCAGGATGCGCTCTCCAAGCAGCGCTTCGCAACGGGCACCTGGCGCGCGACCGCATGGAGAGCTGGCTGAAGCTGAGGGCCGTGTCGCCGTCATCGGCACTCGAGACGGCACGCCGCCAGGTATCGGAGCGCAAGCAGCGCAAGGCGGCAAAGATCGCCGATCGCCGAGCCGCAAGGACCTGGACCGGACGCTCGTCAGCGAGTTGACCGAAGATGGCCCAGCAGACGAACGCTCATCGCTGCCCTTTGCAGCGCCGGGGTCCCGGGCGAGATCGGCTGTCCCGGCCGCGACGCGCCAGCCGATGTGCGTGCGTCGACGTGTCTCGGCTCAGCTGACCGGGCGCAACCGGCCGTTCTCGACTTCGTAGACAAAGCCGCGGATATGGCTCTTGTCGGGTATGAACGGGCTCGCCTTGATGCGTGCGATCGACTGGCGCACGTCGCCGTCGAGGTCACCGAAGGCCTCGAGGGCGAACGGCGGGCGGATGCCGGTGTCAGCCTCGATCTGCTGCTTGAGCGCGTCGTCGGTGAAGGTGAGCATCCCGCAGTCACTGTGGTGGATGAGGATGATCTCCACGGTGCCGAGGAGTCGCTGCGAGATGGTGAGCGACCGTATCGCGTCGTCGGTGACCACACCTCCGGCGTTGCGGATCACGTGGGCATCACCCTCGGACAGGCCGAGCAGCTCGAACACGTTCAACCTCGCGTCCATGCAGGCAAGCACGGCCACCTTCTTCGCTGGGAGCATCGGAAGCGCCCCCTTGTCGAAGGACGCGGCGTAGGAAGCAGCTGCTTCGACGAGCTCGTCCGTGGCGGTCATCGACCCTCCTGTTGCGTCGGCATGAATCCTGACTATCTGGATCAACTTTCTAGCCACGGGACGGGGCAGCGTCAAGCTCCCTGCCGTCGGTTGTCCTCGTAGCCCGAGCGGCGATGCTCCCGGCTCGACCCCTGCCCCCCTCCGCGGGCTGCACACGTAGCTCAGGTGCACCGGTCACGCCTGCGTGCGCGGCGGGGATGGCGGTGCTGGCGGTGCTGGCGGGGAAGCCGCGGTCAAGTGGCGCCGCCTCGATCGAGGCTGCGAGACCTTACCGGCTGGCCGTCGAGCCGATCCAACCCGGTTGGGTCGAGGACGTCCAGACCAGTGACGCTCCGTCTCGACGCCGGGAGCGCCCGGTCGGGACGTGATGCCTCTTTGAGTCGCGGCTCGCAGGCTGTGAAGAATGGGCTATCACAGGGACGTGACGCGGACCCTTCCTGCCGGCGGCGTGGCCGAGGTGGTGATCTCCGACGACGCGACGGCAAAGGACTTCGACGTGCGCCTTCCCGACGACGAGGAGAGGGCGGTGGCCCGCTTCGCCACGACCCAGCTGCGAGCTCGGGCCCGGGCAGCACGGACCTTGTTGCGCTTGGTGGCGGCCAGCTACCTCGGCTGCGACCCGGCGGAGGTGCCGATCAGGCGCGCCGCCTGTGCATTCTGCGGCGGTGAGCACGGCAAGCCCGTCGTCGGCACGGCGCCGATGCACGCCAACCTCTCGCACGCCGGCAGCGCCGTCGCCGTCGCCGTGGCGAGCGCCGAGGTCGGCGTCGACATCGAGCTGCCGGAGCGGACCGGCGACGTCGTGCGCCTGGCCAGCCGCTTCTTCTCGCCGGACGAGACCGCCTGGGTGGCTGACGCGGTCGAAGTTGAGCGCGACCTGCGCTTCTTGCGACTGTGGGTGCGCAAGGAGGCGCTGCTGAAGGCGACCGGAGAGGGGATCTCCGGCGGCCTCGCGTCCGTCGGCATGCTCGATCCCCTGCCGGCGAGGCTCGAGCGCCCGACCGGGTCGCTCTCGTTCTGGACAGTGGCCGATCTGCCTGCCTCGGTGCCGGCGGTCGGAGCCGTGGCGCTGAGCGGCGAGCGGCTGGAGGTGCGCATCGTCTCGCTCGAGGAGCTCGGGCTCAGCTGAGGGCCGAGCCGAAGATCCCTCCATGGCCTGCCAGCGGCGCTCGGCAACAACCTTCGTCATAGGTGAGGTTGTCGGGGAGGGCAGAGCCGTAACGAGCAGGATAGGTCTCGATCGTGTGTGCCGAGCCGGCCTCGGTGAGGGAGGTCTCGAGGAGGTCCCTGTCCTCGTCGGTGAAGGACCGGTACTCGATCGCTCCCGCCACGTAGACGGTGGCACCGATGACGCCGGCCTTGTGGTGGGGGCTGTGCGGTTCGTCCGTTTTGGCGAGGCCGTCGAGGTCGTCAAGCTCTGACACGAGTGGCTGGCGTGTGAATTTCAGTTCTCCGGAGCGGACTCCATTGTCCGGACATGGTGCCCGGGACGCGAGGCTCAGACCGCTCGACGTAGGGGGAGATCTTGAAGCGCATCGACCCATCCCCGGACGGCCGGGACCGCCCTGGACGGCGCTTTTCCGTGCACAGGCGAAAAACATGATGGCATGCGACTCCTTCCACGTCGGCACCGTCGTTTCTCCGCAGGCTCCACGTCCTGTGTGCATCCACCACGACAGCCGTCTCGTGCGAACCGCCGGCGTGACCGCCAACCCGGTCGCCGGCTGGATACCCAGTGCGCCCGCAACATCTCGACGGAGCTATCCGACCACGCGCACTCGATCCGGCTGCATCTCGTCGCGCGCGACCCGCATCAGCATGCCCACGCAGCGTTGGTCAGGCCTCGAGGAATTCACCCGAGAAACCCGCATCTCCGAGCACGGCCCGGACGTAACATTGCTGGTAAGGCGCCTAGCCTGCTCCAATAGCATTGCCGCCGGCAGGAGCGAAGGAGGGTTGTGAGCTACCAAGACGGTTCCATCGGCGTCACCGAGGATGCCCTCACCATCAAGGGCTACTACTTCCCCGGCGTCGTGAAACGCGTTCCCCTAGCGGCCATCCGTTCGGTTTGCCGGACCAATATGGCTGTGCTCCGCGGCAGGGGCCGGATCTGGGGAACCGCCAACCCCGGATATTGGGCCAACTTCGACCTAGGACGCCCGCGCAAGACAGTCGCCTACCTCGTGGACGCCGGGAATGCGGTCAAGCCGTTCGTGACCCCTGATGATCCCGCGGCCTTCGAATCGGCGCTGCGCGAGCGCGGCGTCGAGATCGCCGACAGCGGGTCCGCACCGGTGATCTGACCCGAGGTCCCCCCCGATACCCGGCGGTGAACGACGTTGTCGCTCTCCGCTCCGGTAGGCGACGCGGCGGTGGTCGATGTCGAGCAGGTAGACCGGACTCTGTGATTACGCGGCTCAATAGCCCGGCCTGCACGTGCCCTGTCAACGCTTCGCTGCCGCCCTTACGGACGACGACGCATGACTCGGGGTCACCGTGGGTCGCTACTCCTTCGGTGTAGAGCTCTTCCATGGCCGGTGTGCGCCGAGCAATCGCCGCCGAGCTTCGACGTCGGCTCCGGGCACTGGGCCCGCTGCTGGCTCTACGGCGGGTCGCGAGTCTCCGGCGCGGCGAGCGAGGCGGCGGGGGTGCGGGCCTGAGCGCCACGTAGACCCCCGGGAGCGGACGCTCCGGGGGCGGTCGCACCGGTCGTCGGCCGATCGCGAGGCGCTCGACGGTTGCCATCAGTCGGCTGAGGGGCGATCATGGCGCGATGCTGGGCACGCCGCCTGGCGGACTGGTGGGGAGGTCCGCCGAGCTCGCCGAGATCGACGCCTTTCTGCAGTCGTCAGAGCAGGGCTTCGCCGCGCTCGCCGTCGAGGGCGAACCCGGGATCGGCAAGACGGCGTTGCTGGCCGAGTCCGCGCGCAGTGCCCGGGCGCGCGGGGCGCGTGTGCTGTCGGCACGCGCCACGGAATCGGAGCTGGGGCTGGCCCTTTGCGGCCTCGGCGACCTGTTCGAGGACGTCGAGGCGTCCAGCTTCGAGCTGCTGCCGGGCCCGCAGGCCGAGGCGCTTCGTGCAGCACTGCTGCGCGTACCGGCCGGCGCCCGCGGCATCGACGAGCGGGCGCTCTACGCCGGCGTGCTCTCGATGCTCCGCCTCCTCGCCTCGAGCTCGCCGTTGATCGTCGCCGTCGACGACGCCCAGTGGCTCGACCACTCGACGGCGCGGGCGCTTGGCTTCGCCCTCCGCCGCCTCGAGTCCGAGCGCATCGGCATCCTCGCCACGGTGCGGGTCTGGGAGCAGGTCGTGGCGACCTTTGTCGAGGCCGCTGACGAGGAGCGCAGGGCGAAGCTGCGCCTCGGGCCGCTCAGTGCCGCCGCCTTGCACGAGGTGATCAAGAACAAGACCGGCAGGTCGCTGTCGCGACCTGCGGTGGTCGAGGTGGCCCACTCCTGCGCGGGCAACCCCCTCTACGCCCTGGAGATCGCCGGCACGCTCGCCGACCGGGCAGGCCACGCCTCCCCCGCCGTTGCTGCCAGCCTTCGCGAGCTCGTCAGCGCGCGCCTCGGGCGGCTGCCGGCGCCGACGCGCCAGGCCCTGGCGCTGGCCGCCGTCTCGTCCAACCCGACGACGGCGCTCGTCGACGCCGAGGCGCTCCGCCCCGCTGTGGCCGACGGCGTCGTCACGCTCGAGGCCGAGCGCGTCGAGTTCGCCCATCCGCTGTTCGCCTCGGCGGTCTACGGCCTGCTCGACGCCGAGGGGCGGCGAGCCGTGCACCGCGTGCTCGCCGATCGCGTCGAGGAACCCGAGGAGAGCGCCAGGCATGCGGCGCTCGCTGCGGCAGGACCCGAGCCCGCCACCGCGTCGCGCCTCGATTCGGCGGCGGCGATCGCCGAGCGGCGCGGGGCGCCCGTGGCGGCAGCGGAGCTGGTCGAGCTGGCGCTCGCCTGCACGCCGGGCGGGGACGGCAATGGACGCCTCGAGCGGATGTTGCGAGCCGCGGCGCACTGGCTGGCGGCAGGCGATCTCGGTCGGGCGCAGGAGTTGCTCGATGCGCTGCTGCTCGACTCGGCGACTCCGCCGATCAGGGCTCGGGCCCTGCAGCTGCTAGCGCAGCTGCAGGGCCGGCGCAGCTCGTTTGCCGAGGCAGCCGCCGCGGCGAGCGAGGCGCTCGCCGCGGCGGGCGACGATCCCGAGCTGCGGGCGGCGATCGAGCTCGATCTCGCCTTCTGCCACGCCAGCGTCGGGGACCTGGACGGGACCGACGGCCACGCCCGAGCGGCGCTCGAGCTGGCGAGCGCCGTGCAGCAGCCGGGCGCCTACGCCGATGCGCTGGCAGTCACGACCATGGTCCGGTTCCTGCGCGGCGGTGGCGTCGACGAGGAAGGGCTTGCCACGGCGATCCGCCTCGAGGACCGTGAGCGGCGCTCCCCGATGCAGATGAGACCGAGCTACGTGCGCGGCCACATCCGGCTGTGGACGGGCCAGCTCGACGAGGGCCTCCCCATCCTCGAGCAGATCCACGACGAGGCGCTCGAGCGCGGCGAGGAGAGCCCCGTGCCGCTGCTCGACTTCTACCTCGTCTGGGGATGGCTGTGGCGGGGCGAGCTTCGCAGGGCAGCTGAGCTCGCCGCCGAAGCCGCTCAGCTCGCCTCGCTGCTCGGTGACCACGCCGCGGCCGGCAGCGCCCTCGTCTGCTCGGCGCTCGTGCACGCGCACGCGGGTGCGCTCCCCGAGGCGCGAAGCGAAGCCATGGAAGCGATCCAGCGCTTCGAGCAGCTGGGCTGGCCGATCTTCGTTCCCTGGGCGCTGTGGGCGCTCGGCCTGGCTGAGATCTCCGACGGCGACCCGGTCGCCGCTCACGCCGCGCTCGGACCGGCCACCGACCGGCTCCTCACGATGGGCTCGCTCGACCCGGCACTCGCCGTCTTCCTCCCCGACGAGATCGAGGCGGTGATCGAGCTCGGCGAGCTCGAGCGCGCCGGGGCGCTC
>DAHUZG010000154.1 GCA_027306715.1 Acidimicrobiaceae bacterium | reverse complement strand
GAGCGCGCCGAGGCGCGGGCAGGCGAGGCCGCCCGCGAGCGCGCCGACGCGCTGGCCGCGCTCGACCGCTCGAAGATGGCGTTCTTTGCCAACATGAGCCACGAGTTCCGGACCCCGCTCACCCTCATGCTCGCCCCCCTGCGCGACGCCCTGACGGGCCGGGATCGACACCGTCTCGACGCGTCCGAGCGCGAGTGGATGGAGCTCGCCTATCGCAACGGTCGGCGGCTCTCGAAGCTCGTCGATGCCCTGCTCGACTTCTCGCGCGCCGAGGCGGGCAGGCTCCCGGCCGAGCTCGAGCCGGTCGACCTCGCCGCGGCGACGGCCGAGCTGGCGGCGATGTTCCGCTCCGCCATCGAGAGCGGCGGGGTCGAGCTCAGGGTCGAGTGCCCGCCGCTGCCCTTCACCGTGCAGGTGGACCCGGCGATGTGGGAGCAGATCGTCTCCAACCTCGTGTCGAACGCCTTCAAGCACACCTTCGACGGTCACATCGCTGTGCGCGTGCACGCGGTCGGCGAGCGGGTGCGCCTCGAGGTGAGCGACACCGGGGCGGGCATCCCTGCCGAGGAGCTGCCCAAGCTCTTCGACCGCTTCCACCGGGTGGAGGGCGCGCCGTCCCGAAGCCACGAGGGCAGCGGGATCGGTCTGGCGCTCGTCCGCCAGCTCGTCGAGCTGCACGGCGGCAGGGTGGCCGTCACGAGCGAGCTCGCCAAGGGCTCGACCTTCAGCGTCGAGATCCCGTTCCCCGCCCCACCCCTCCCCGTCGACGCCGAGGACGCGCCGGCTGCGCGCTCTGGACGCGTCGGCCCGCATCTCGACGCCCTCGCCTCGGAGATGCAGCAGTGGGTGGGAGAAGACCCCTCGCCGCCGCCGGGCAGACCCGGCACCGAGGACCAGGTCGCCGCCGCCGGGAACGTCGAGGGACGGGTGCTCGTGGTCGAGGACAACGCCGACATGCGTCGCTACCTGAGGCGCATCCTCACCGAGCGCTACGAGGTCGTCGTCGCGGCGACAGCCGGCGAGGCGCTCCGGGCGGCGCGCCGGCTCGTGCCCGACCTCGTCCTCTCCGACGTCATGCTGCCCGGGACCAGCGGGCTCGAGCTCGTCGGGCAGCTGCGGGAGAGCCCGGGGCTCGAGGACGTTCCCGTGGTCCTGCTCTCGGCGCGGGCCGGTCCCGAGGCAGCGGTCGAAGGGCTCGAGGTCGGGGCGGCGGACTACCTCGTCAAACCCTTCACCGCCGAGGAGCTCGCCGGCCGCGTCCGCTCGCACCTCGTCGCCGGCACCGAGCGCCGGCGGCGGCGCGTGCTCGCCGGGCTCGCTGCAGCGCTGCTCGCCACCCGCAACGAGGAGCAGGTCGTCGCAGCGCTTCACCGCGAGATCTCCCAGCTGCTCGGGAACGACCACAGCCACCTCGCCGTGCTCGACGACGACAGCGGCCTCGTGCATCTCTGGCACGAGCCTCCGCTGCGAGGCGGCATCTCCGAGCGCTATCGCAGCATCGATCCCGGCTCGCCGACGCCGATCGTCGTAGCGCTTCGTGAGGGGCGGCGCGTCGTCGTCGAGGGCCGCGGCGACCTCGAGCGGAACTTCGCCCACGTGGTCGCCGACTTCGAGGCCTCGGACCTGCACGCCCTTGTCGCCGTGCCGCTCCCGGGCGTCGCCGGCGAGCGGATCGGCGCGCTGGCGCTCTCCTGGCGCTCGGTCCGGCCCCTGCGCCCCGGCGAGCTGGCGTTCGTCGACGCCGCCTCCGAGGTGGCCGTCCAAGCGGTCGAGCGCGTCCGCCGGGCGGCGCGCGAGCGCCGCCTCGGCGAGCAGATCCAGTCGCGGCTGCTCGAGATCCACGCCGGCACGAGCGCCGCCGTCCTCGCAGCCCGGTACCGGCCCGCCGACCCCGTGATGGTCGTCGGCGGGGACTGGTACGACGCCTTCGGCCTCGACGACGGCTCGCTGGCCGTGACCGTCGGAGACGTGATCGGCAGCGGCTTCGAAGCAGCGATCCTCATGGGCCAGCTGCGGAGCGCCATCGCCGCCGCCGCCGCCGTTGAGCGCGAGCCGCACCGCGTCCTCGACGTCGTCGACGCCTACTCCCGGCGCCTTCCCGGGGCGCTCTGCAGCACGGCCACCTACCTGGTGCTCGACCCCTCCGGGCGCTTCATGCGGTGGTGCTGCGCGGGCCACCCGCCGCCGCTCGTCCTCGACCCCGGGGGCGGCGTCGAGCTGGCGATGGGAGGCCGGCGGGTGCCCCTCG
>DAHUZG010000143.1 GCA_027306715.1 Acidimicrobiaceae bacterium | reverse complement strand
TGTGACGTCGTCGTGAGGGCGGCCGCCGTCGCTGACTTCCGACCGGCGGCGGCCGCCATCACGAAGCTGCACAAGGCGGACGGCGTCCCCACGGTGGTGCTCGAGCCGACGCCTGACATCCTTGCCGCGCTCGGCAAGGCGCGCCGGCCCGGCCAGGTGCTCGTCGGATTTGCCGCTGAGACTGCCTCCGCGGACGATCTGGCTGCCCGCGCCGCCGCCAAGCTCGCCGCCAAAGGTGCCGACCTCGTCGTCGCCAACGACGTCTCGGCGCCGGGGGCCGGGTTCTCTCACGACACCAACGCGGTGACGATTGTCGCCGCCGACCGCTCTCTGCGCTCGATACCGGTGGCGGCAAAGCGTACGATCGCCGAGGCGGTGCTCGACGCCGTCGCCGACTGGCGCGCCGGCGGCACGATCCGACCACCGCGACCACCGCACGACGGGGCGGCGGGTGGCCCACCCGAGGAGGCCTGATGCTGTCGAGCTACACCTTCACGTCCGAGTCGGTGACCGAGGGGCACCCGGACAAGGTCGCAGACCAGGTCTCCGACGCCGTGCGCGACGCGGTCCTGGCAGAGGACCCGCAGGGTCGCGTCGCCTGCGAGACCCTGCTCACGACGGGACTCGTCGTCGTCGCCGGCGAGGTGACGACGAGCACCTACGTCGACATCCGCCGCATCGTCCGCCAGACGCTCTGCGAGATCGGCTACGACTCGGCCGACAGCAGCTTCGACGGCAACGCCTGCGGGGTCGTCGTCTCGATCGGCGAGCAGTCACCCGACATCGACCAGGGTGTGACGATGGCGCTCGAGGCGCGCACCGGCGAGGCCGGTGAGGACCCGCTCTCGGCGCAGGGCGCGGGCGACCAGGGGATGATGTTCGGCTACGCCGTCGACGACACGCCCGACCTGATGCCGATGCCGATCTGGCTCGCCCACCGGCTGGCGGCGCGGCTCGCCGAGGTCCGGAAGTCGAACCTGTTGCCGTACCTCCGGCCCGACGGCAAGACCCAGGTGAGCGTCCGCTACGAGGACGGACGGCCGGTGTCGCTCGACACCGTCGTCATCTCGACCCAGCACCGCGGGGGAGTGGCGATCGACTCACAGCTCAGTCCCGATCTCCTCGAGCACGTGATCACGCCGCTCGTGCCGGCCACGGTCGACACGAGCAGGATGCGCGTTCTCGTCAACCCCACCGGGCGCTTCGAGCTCGGGGGACCGCAGGCCGACGCCGGCCTGACGGGCCGGAAGATCATCGTCGACACCTACGGCGGCGCCGCCCGCCACGGCGGGGGCGCCTTCTCCGGCAAGGACCCGTCGAAGGTCGATCGATCGGCGGCCTATGCCGCGCGCTGGCTCGCCAAGCACGTGGTGGCCGCCGGGGCAGCGAGGCGCTGCGAGATCCAGGTCGCCTACGCCATCGGGGTCGCCCGGCCAGTCTCGCTCATGGTCGAGACGTTCGGGACCGAGGTCGTCGATTCGGTCAAGATCGCCTACGCCCTCGACGACCTCTTCGACCTCCGCCCGGCGGCGATCATCCGCGACCTCGAGCTGCGCCGGCCGATCTACCGGCGCACCGCTGCGTACGGGCACTTCGGCCGCCGCGAGCCGGAGTTCACCTGGGAGGCCACGCCGCGGGTGGCCGAGCTGCGCGGCGTCCTCGGGCTCTGAGCGACCCGCCCCCGGCCGCCACCTCCGAGGTGGCCCCCGCCCCGCCCCCGGTCGCCGCCCGTCAGGCGAGCGTCGTCCCCGACGTCTCGGGGCTCGACCGGGTCTTCGACTATCTCGTTCCCGAGGCGCTGGCGGCACAGGTCCGGCTCGGGTCGATCGTGCGTGTGCCCCTCCAGGGACGCCGCGTGCGAGGCTGGGTGCTCTCGCTGTCGGATCCGGCGCCCGCAGCGGATCCGGCGCCCGCTCTCCAGCCGGGGGGCTCCCTGAAGCCGGTGGCGGCGGTGCTCTCGCTCGGGCCGCCCCCCGAGGTGCTCGACCTCGCCTGCTGGGCCTCCTGGCGCTACGCCGGGAAGCTGAGGCCGTTGCTCCTCGCGGCATCGCCGCCGCGCCTCGTGACCGGGCTGGCGCCCGAGCCGCCGCCTTGGGCGGGAGCAGGGCCGGTCGAGCCAGCTCGTGAGTCGGCCGGAGGCGCCCTCGGGTCGACCCCGGGAGGGGGCCGCGGCGTTGTCGATGACGCCGTCGGCGAGTGCCTCGCCGCCGGTGCCGCCATCCTCCGCCTGCCGCCCGCCTCGGCCCGTCTGCCGGTCGTCGAGGCGGTGCTCAGGCGCTACGGGCCGGACGGGGTTCTCGTCCTCGTCCCCGAGCGGCGGGAGGCGGAGATCCTCCACCGGCTGCTCGCCGCCCGGCGGGTCCCGGTGGCGCTGCTCCCGGACCGCTGGGACCTCGCCGCCGGAGGCGGGCGCGTCGTCATCGGCGCCCGGGCGGCGGCGTTCGCCCCGATCCGCGAGCTGCGAGCGGTGGTCGTCCTCGACGCCCACGACGAGGCCTACCGCGAGGAGCGCGTGCCGACCTGGTCGGCGACCGTCGTCCTCGCCGAGCGGGCGCGCCGCGCCGGGGCGGCGCTTCTTCTCGTCAGCGCCTGCCCGACTCTCGAGCTGACCCAGCTCGGAACCCTCGTCACCCTCCCGCGCCCGCTCGAGCGGGACGGCTGGCCTGCGGTCGAGGTGATCGACCGGCGCGGCGAGGATCCGCGCTCGGGGCGCTACTCGCCGCGCCTCGGGCCCCTCGTCCACGCCGCCCGCGCCACCTCGCCGGAGCTGCCGGTCGTCGGCGTGCTCAACCGCACCGGGAGGGTCCGCCTGCTCGCCTGCGCCGGGTGCGGCGAGCTCGCACGCTGCGTCGAGTGCGGCGCCGCGGTGCACGAGCCGGCGCGCCGCGGCGACGAGCCCGATCACCCCCGCGGCCAGATGAGCGGCGCCGGCGAGCTCGCCTGCCCGGCCTGCGGGGCGCGCCGCCCGCTCGTATGCGCGGCATGCGGCTCGGCCGGGCTGAAGCGCCTCCGTGTCGGCTCCCTGGCAGCTGCCGAGGAGCTCTCCGCGCTCACCGGGCTCGAGGTCGCCGAGGTCAGTGGTCGCCGCGGCAGGGGAGAGGAGGCGCTGCCCAAAGCGCCGCTGCTCGTCGGCACCGAGGCCGTGCTTCATCGCGTCCGACGAGCCTCGCTCGTTGTCTTCCTCGACCTCGACGCCGAGCTGCTGGCGCCGCGGCTGCGTTCCGACGAGCAGGCGCTGGCGCTCCTCGCCCGGGCAGCACGCCTGCTCGGCAGCCGCCACGAGGTCTCCTCCTCCCGGCATCATCTGGTGGTCCAGACGCGCCTCGCCGGCCACGAGGTGGTGCGCGCCGCCGCCCAGGGCGATCCCGGGCTCGTGGCTGCCGCCGCCGACGAGCACCGGCGCCGCCTCGGCCTGCCGCCCTACTCGGCGCTCGCCGTGCTGAGCGGCCCGGAGGCGGGAGAGCTCGGGCGGCGGCTCGAAGCTGCCGGGCTC
>DAHUZG010000140.1 GCA_027306715.1 Acidimicrobiaceae bacterium | reverse complement strand
CGCCACTGCACCGACCGCGGCGACGAGGATCGCCAGGACCACCCAGAACAGCGCCGGCGAGAGGCGTCGATCGAAGGCACGGCCGGGATCGCCCGGGTGGCGCACCAGCTCACCGAGCGCGGCACCGAGTGCACCGGGCGCGACCGGGTGCCAGCCGCCCGACGCGACGAGGCCACAGAGCGCTACGGCGAGGTCGAGCACGGCGAGCAGCACGACGACGCAGAGCGAGACGAGGAACACGATCTCGTGCGAGCTGTGCTGAAGGCGCGGAGGACCGGGGTCGTCGGGCATCTACGCCTCGAGCCTCGAGTCGGTGTCAGAGAAGCTCGCTTCGTAGTCAGACCGCAGATGATCCACAAAGGCCGAGTGGCCGCCGAGCTTCCACAGGGCGCGGCCCTGGGGCAGGCTCGACAGCGCCGCGGCTTCCTCGTCGGAGAGCGCAAAGGCGGCGACCGTCTCGTCGAGGACCTTCGGGTGGGTGCGGAAGATCACCTTGATCTCGGCATCAGCGATCAGGCCCTCGGCGATCTTTGCGGTCGCGGTGTCGGTGTCGGCCTGGGCGCCAGCGTCGCTGACGCGGTGAAAGACGAGCACGTTGGCGACCCCGAAGCGGCGCGAGAGCTTGAGCGAGGACTGGAAAAAACGCGCCGCCTCGGTGTCGCCGAGGATCGCCCAGCCCTCGTCGACCACCGACAGCCGCCGCGGCAAGGCTCGCTCGTCGACGCCTTTGGGTGCGGCGTAGATTGACTGCAGCGCCGAGACCGCCCCGAGCATGACGAGCGAGAGCAGCTGGCGGTCGTTGAACACCGCGCTCAAGTCGAGGACGAGCCCTGGGCCGGCCTTTTCCCAGAAGCTGGCGAGGCTGCGCTCGCCGTCGAAGATGCCCCGCAGGTCCCGGGTGACGAGGCGGTCGACGTCGAGCCAGAGCGGGCGCGCCTCCTCGCGGAGCTGGCGCTGAGTCCGCCGGGCACGGACCGCCATCTCCTCGGACGGCTCGGCGAGCTCGGCGGCGAGGTGGAAAAGAGTCGCCGAGTCGTCGCGCTCGCGCCGGGCGAGCGCCTCGAGCGCCCAAGAGAGGATCGCCTGCTCGGTCTCTGAGAGCCGCCGCCCCTTGATCGAGGCGAGCAGCGCCGAGCAGAGCTGGCTACGTCGTCCGAGCAGCTCCGTCGCGCTCTCGCCACCGGCGCCGCGCCCGAGCGGGTTGATCCGGTCAGACCCCCCAGGGCAGAGCTTGAGGACCGGGATCGAGAGCGCGTCGGCGAGCGCGGCGTACTCGGACTTGGGGTCGATCGCAAAGACCTGGCGCCCTGTGCCGCGCTGGCCGAAAAGCCCGACGTGGCGCGCCATCAAGGTCTTCACAAAGCTTGACTTGGCCGAGCCGACCTCGCCCAAGACGATCAGGTTCGGGTTGGTGACGAACTTGTCGGCATAGAAGCTGAAGGGATCGAAGTAGAACGCGGCGCCCGAGCAGACGTCGAGGCCGATGCAGATGCCTCTCACCCCGAGGCCCTCGTCGAGCTGGAAGGGGTAGAGCGAGCTCACCTGGGCGGTCGTGGCGCGGCTGTAGGGGAGGCGCAGGCGTTGCGCAGGTCGGCTCGGCACAGGACGGCGCGACACAGGATTGCTCGGCGCAGAGCGCGACAGGAGGCTCGAACGAGCGTTGTTGGTCATGCGCGGCGTCCTTCGAGCACGTCGCGCCCGAGCGGGAGCGCGGCGACGAGCCCCGCCCCCTGGCGGCAGTCGAGGCAGCGCAGCTCGACGCCACAGTTGGCGGCCACCTGGGTCACCTGCTCGGCGGCCTGCTCGAGCTCGGCGGTGCTTGTGGCGGTGACGACGACGAGGCCGACGAAGTGCTGCATCCCCGCCCCGGCCTCGAGCTCGTCGTCGATCTGCTCGATAGCAGCCGACGCACGGCGAAGCGATGCCCCGACGTGGTGGCCCTTCCCGAGCTTCTCCTCGATCGAGCCGTCGGTGCGGCTTGCCTGGGAGTCGACCTCGAAGCGCGACTGGCGCCGCGACTGGGGGCGGTAGACGACGGTGATAGAGCGGGTGACCCCGCTCGTCGCCAAGAGGTCGCGCAGCCAGTCGGAGCGGACCGCGCCGCGGGGCCACTCGGCGACGCGAAGCACGCGGTGAACCGCCGCGTCGCAGCAGATGTGCCGCCGTGCCTCCTCGGTGACGAGCGGGTAGGCGTTGTGCAAAGACACAAGCCCAGCCAGGTCGCCGAGGGATCGCCCGCGGGCATCGAGCAGTGACATCTGGCCGGGGTCGAGGCGGTTGCGCAGCACGCGCGCAAGTTGCTGGGCGCTGAGCGGCCCGGAGACGACGAGCTCCGCGCGGCGCAGCTGCGCGGCGAAGAGCTCCGCCTGCTCGAGGGCGCGCTCGGCCGCCGCCGCCAGGCGGTCGCCGCGGTGGCGCTCGGCCACCTTCACCCGTGCCTGGGCGACCGAGAGGGTGACGAGGCACTCGATCCGCTGGGCTCGCCCGGCGACGCGTTCGAGCACCTGCTCGTAGGCGACGACCATCTCGGGGTGCGGGTCGGGGCGCATCGCGCCGTCGAGCCAGAGCCGGTGCTCGTCGGTCCCCGCCGGCGCGCACCACTGTGTCCAGGAGATACGAACGACGGGGTGCTGCTCTCGACAGAGGTCAGCAAGCGCCTGGCCGAAGGCGCCGACGCGGGCGTCTTTCTCCTCGGGATCAGCGAGGGTAAAGCCACGTCCGCGCACCCGCAGCACGAGCGCCACGGTGGCGTCCGAGCGATCCTCGATCAGCCCGACGCGCCGGCCCGAGCGGCCGAGACTCACCGGGTCGAGGTCGTCAAGGACAAGGCCGCCGAGAAACGGTGGCACGGCGCCGGCCGGGCCGCCGAGCGGTGAGAGCGGGGCGACGAACAGGTGCCGTCGCCTCACCTGGCGCCAGGCGAAGCGGGCGAACGGCACCACGAGGTCGATCAGCGCCTCGCCGCCCGGGCTGCGTCCGAGCCCGAGGCCGAGGACCGTCGTGCCCGCCACGACCATCGCGATCCGAAGCGCCACGAGACCCTGCAGGCGAAGTGCCGAGAGGGCGACGAACAGCCCGATCAGGCCGACCCCTGCCTGGCGTGCCGACCAGCGGCGGAAGAAGCCGACGCCGTCGGGGCGGGCGAGGTGGTAGGTGCGCGGTCCCCGTCGCTCAGCCATCGCTTGGCCCTCCCGGCCCCGGCACCGGCCCCGGCGGCGTGTCGCTGCGCCGATGCGGGGCTGGTGCCGTCTTTTTCGTCAAAGGGGTGTGGAGCACGGCGCTGAGCGAGCTAGAGCTCGAGGCGCGAGCGGTGCCGGGG
>DAHUZG010000138.1 GCA_027306715.1 Acidimicrobiaceae bacterium | reverse complement strand
CGGCGCCACCGCGGGCCGCTGTAGGCCTCGGCGGCGGGGCGGCCGGGCCAGGAGAAGCCGGGGGGCGGCTGCCGCAGCTCGGCCAGGGTCCTGCGGCGCCGGGGTACCGGTAAAGCCTCGAGGGTCCCGCCTGCCGGGTCGCCTCCGGTGCTCACGCCAGCATCGCCTTCACGTAGCGGGCCAGCCCGGAGGCGAACCGTGCGCTCGTCGCCGAAGGGCGTGAACGAGTACTCGAGCCGGCCGCTCGGGCTGATGAGGTAGCCGGTGCCGGTGTAGGAGAGCATGCCGGTGCTCTTCTGCAGCTCGACGGTGACTCCGTAGGCGCTCCAGACAGGGTCGAGGGACGCCAGCGGCGCGGTGAGGAACTGCCAGTTCGCCAAGGTGCCAAGACCGCTCGCCGTGGCCGCTTTCCGGGCATCGGCCGGCGAGGTGTCGATCGGGCTCGTGTTGACGCTGAGCAGCTCGACCCGGCTCGCCTCGGGGCCGAGGTCGGCGGCGAGGCGCCGCATCTCGCCGGCGACGACCGGGCAGAGGCTCGTGCAGGAGGCGTCGAAGAAGCTGACGACGACGGCCCGGCCGCGCAGCTGGCCGAGCGAGATGACCTTGCCGGCCCCGTCGAGCAGCCGGAACGCGGGCGCAGGCTTGCCGCCGAGGGCTGACAGGCCGAGGAATGCAGGAAGCGTCGGCGCCTGGCTCGCCTGGACGGCGCGATGCGAGTCGGCCGGCGTGGCGCTCGGCGGCCCGTTGATGCCGCGGGCCGAGAGGGCGACCTCGGCAGCCACGCCACCTCCCCCGAGCAGGGACGCGGCCGCTGCCAGGAGCAGCAGCCCGCGGCGCGAGAAGCGCGGCGGGGGCTGGCGGAGAAGCGCGATCCGCTCCTCGGCCGAGATCACCGGCCCGGGCACCGGCCGCGGCGGGACCGTCGCGCCGGGGCCGCCGGAGGTGATCGTCACCTTCGGCGGGGGCGCTCGATGAGCGCCACCCAGTGCTCGAGGTCGCTCGCCGTCTGCTGGCCGAGCGCTTCGCCCACCACCTGATGGGCGGAGTCGAGGAAGTACGTCACCGGGAGGCCGTTCGGGATGCGGTAGCGGGCGGCGACGGCGCCGGAGTGGTCGGTGCCGACCGGATAGGCGTCACCGGCGTGGCGGAGCAGGGACTCCGCTGTCCCCGGTGCCGAGTCGAAGGTGTCGACGCCGACGAAGGCGACCTTGGCGCCGGCGTGGCGCGAGGCCGTGGCAAAGGCGCTCAGCTCGGCGCGGCAGTCCGAGCACCAGGAGGCGAAGAAGTTGATGACGACAGGGCGCCCGGCGGCCTCGGTGAGGCTCACGGTCCCGCCTCCGCCGAGGTGGGGGATGTCGAAGCTCGGGGCCGTGCTGCCGCGGGGCAGCGCCGTCGGCACCGGGGTGATCGGGAAGGTCCCGGTCGTCTTCTTCGTCGCCACGTGGACGGCGTAGACAGCGAACCCGACCATCAGCAGGCACGCCACGGCGAGGGCGATCGTCGCCCGGCGCGAGCCGAGCAGCACCGGCTGCCCGACTGGTGCCGCGGGCGCCGGGGCGTCTGCGAGCCGCCTCCTGCTCACCGCGCGGTGCTCACGGGTGCTGGATGGCGGCGATCACACCCATCGCCGCGAAGAGCAGCGTCAGGTAGGTGATCGACCAGCCGAACAGCCGCATCGCCCGCTGCGGGCTCGGGTCGCCGACGAGCCGAGCCGCCCGGGTGAGGAAGACGGCGCCGAGCACCCCGGCAGCGGCGAGGTAGGCGACGCCGAGATGGGCGACCGGCCCGAAGACAAGGCTCAGGGCGACGGTGGCGGCGGTGTAGGCGACGATCTGGCGGACGACCGCCGGGAGATCGGTGACCGCCGGCAGCATCGGCACGTTGGCGGCCCGGTAGTCGTCGCGGTAGCGCACGGCGAGCGCCCAGAAGTGCGGCGGCGTCCAGAGGAAGATGACGCCGAACAGCACGAGCGGCGCGACGCCGAGGTGGTCGGTGACGGCGCTCCAGCCGACGAGCACGGGGACCGCGCCGGCGGCCCCGCCGATGACGATGTTCTGGGTCGTCGAGCGCTTCAGCCACATCGTGTAGACGCCGACGTAGAAGGCGGTCGCCGAGACGGCGAGCACCGCCGAGAGCAGGTTGACCTGCCAGAGAAGGAGGCAGAAGGACGCCACCTCGAGACCGCCGGCGAAGGCGGCGGCGCCGAGCGGGCTGATGGCGCCGGTGACGAGCGGCCTGTTCCTCGTCCGCTGCATGACTGCGTCGATGTCGCGGTCGTAGACCATGTTCATGGCGTTGGCGCCGCCGGCGGCGAGGGTCCCGCCGATCACGGTCATCACCACGAGCCGGAACGAGGGCAGGTGGCGGGCGGCGACGAACATCGTCGGCACCGTCGTGACGAGCAGAAGCTCGATGATCCGCGGCTTGGTGAGGGCGACGTACGCCCGCGCACGGGTGAGCGTGCTGCGCTGCGCCAGGAGCGCCGAGCCGGCCCCCCCCAAGCTCCTCGCGTCCACTTCGCCCGATCCTAGACCCTTCGTCCGGCTAGCTGCTCGATAAACGCGGCCGCTCGCCCGAGATGCCGGGCCCGGCCGCGCCCCGCCGGCGCCGGTTCCGACGCCGGCGCCGACGCCCGCAGGCGCTCGGCGAGCAACGCCTGTTCCTCGCCGTCCTCGAGCGGGGCGAGCCCGCCCCCCCCACCGCCGCGGTCGGGGTCGCCGCCCCCGGTGCCGATGGCGAGGGCGAGGAGGGCGTCGGCGAGAGCAGGGTTGCGGGCGAGCACGGGCCCGTGCAGGTAGGTGCCGAGGACCCGGCCGGCGACGGCGCCCTCGAGCCCGCCTCCGTCGTTGCCGGTCCCGGTCCGTACCCGCGCCAGCGGAGCCGCCCCGGGCCCGACCGTCGTCGTGCTGGCGTGGTTCTCGAAGCCGCTCAGCAGCAACCCCTGAGCGAGAAGCGGCCGGGAAACGAGGGTCTCGGCGACGATCTCGCCGACGGCTCGCGGCCGGCGCTGGCGCGACGTCGTGACGTCGAGCAGGCCGAGCCCGTCGATTGCCGAGCCGTCGGCGCCCGGGAAGCGGCGGCCGATGATCTGGAAGCCGGCGCACACGGCGAGAACGACGGCGCCGGCGTCGACGGCGGCGGCGAGCGAGCCGTCGTCGAGCAGGGCGCACGAGCGCGCCTGCGGCCCGTCCTCGCCGCCGCCGAGGCAGTAGATGTCGCCCGAGCGTGGCAGCGGGCGGTCCGAGCGCGCCAGCACCAGCTCGGTGGCGAGCCCGCGCCAGGCGGCACGGTTGGCCAGCACCTGGCCGTTGCCGCCGTCGCCGTAGGTGCCGAGCAGGTCGGGATGGACGACGACGACCCGGAGCGCCGACTCGCCGCCGAGGCGCCGGACGGTGCCGGCCTCGCGTCCGCGCACCCCCGGCCGAGCCGGCGCGGCCGCCACCGGAACCGGCGGCGATGCCGAGGCGACGCCACCGGCGCCGGGGCCGGCTCCGGCGCCGGTCAGCCGGCGCAGGTCCTGGAAGGCGGTGTAATTGCCGATGGCATCGACTCGGCCGCCGCTGCCGGCGCTGCCGCCGCTGCCGCTGCCGCTGCCGCCGGCGAGGGCGGTGGCCCGCCCGAGGGCGGCGAGCGGGTCGGCGACGACCTCGTGTCCGACCCCGGCGTGCAGCAGGCGGACGGCGAGATCGAGCCGGCGTTCCCCGGTCGCCACCACGAGACGGCCTTCGAGCAGCTCGAAAGGGACGTCCCAGAGCCAGGACGGGTCGTGGCCGTCGGCGAGCCGGGCGTTGATCGAGATCACGAGCGGCCCGTCCCCTTCGCGGAGCAGCTCGAGAAGCTCTGCCCAGCCAGCGGGGTTCTTCGCCAGCAGCAGGCGTGCCCGGCCGCCGGGCGCGGCGACGTCGGCGAATCGCCCGGCGACCTCGCGCACCGCCGCCAGCGCCGCCGCGGCCTGCGACTCCTCGACCCCCATCGCCGTCGCCGCGATAAGCGCCAGGGCGGCGTTGGCGCGGTTGAAGCGTCCCGGCAGCGCCAGCGCCAGCGGTCTGCGACTGCCGCCGGCTGCGACGAGCTCGTCGCCGACGAGCTCGGCCACCGTCTCCGGACGGCGCAGGCCGCAGGAGGAGCACGACCAGCTTCCCCCGTCGAAGCCGATGCGGGCGTCGCAGGCCGGGCAGTGATGGGCGTCGTCGCGCCATGCCGAGCCGGCCCCGACGAACAGCACCCTCGCCGGCCTTTTGCCCCCCGGCCCCCCGGACCCCGACCCGGCGCCGGCCGCCCAGACGACGAGGGGGTCGTCGGCGTTGGCGACGACGGTGCCGGCGAGACCGGCGAGCGCCTGCTGCCAGCGGGCGGCGAGCATCCGCACCTCGCTCGTCCTGTCGAGCTGGTCGCGCGAGAGGTTGAGCAGGACGACGACCTCCGGCCTCGTGGCGGCGAGGACCACCGGCAGGTACGCCTCGTCGGCTTCGAGCACCGCCACGGCTGCCGCCGGCGCGGCGGCGAGGGCGGCGACCATGCCCTCGGGCATGTTGGCGCCGGCCTCCGAGGAGGCGACGGGGTGACGCGACGCCCGCAGCGCCTCGGCGACGAGACGCGTCGTCGTCGTCTTGCCGTTCGTGCCGCTGACGACGACCACCCGGCGCCCGATCGCCAGCAGCCGAAGCAGGTCGGGCTCGATGAGAAGGCCGATCCGACCGCCGACGACCGAGCCCGACCCGGCGCCGAGCGAGCGCGACAGCGAGCCGCCGAGCCGAGTGGCGCCGAGCGCCAGCCGCGTGCGAGCCCGTGTTGCCGCCACCGCCGTCACGGTAGCTGGATGCCTGGCGGCGGCCGCCCCCGGCTGGCCCGGGCGCCTACAGTCTCGACCCGATGGATGACGCCGGCGGTGCCGTTCCCGAGGTCTGCCCGGACGAGGCGTGCTCGCTCGTCGACGGCGGGGCGGCGCTGCTCGACGTGCGCGAGCCGCAGGAGTGGGCGGCCGGCCACGCCCCCGGGGCGCTGCACGTCCCGCTCGGAGAGCTCGGCGATCGCCTCGGCGAGGTGCCGGACGGGCTTGTCGTCGTCGTCTGCCGCTCCGGCGCCCGCTCGGCGGTCGCCGCCGGGGCCCTTCGTGACAGCGGTCGCGACGCCCGCAACCTCGCCGGCGGCATGAAGGCCTGGGCGGCCTCGGGCCTCGGCGTCGTCACCGACGGTGGGGCTGACGGCACGGTCGTCTGAGGGTGGCCTCTGGCGCGCTGCGCAGCGTCGTCGTCGTCGGCGCCTCGCTCGCCGGGCTGCGTGCCGCTGAGACGCTGCGGCGGGAGGGCTACGACGGGGGGCTCGTCGTCGTCGGCGCCGAGCCGCACCCCCCCTACGACCGCCCACCGCTCTCCAAGCAGCTGCTGTGGGGCGACTACGACGAGGAGCGGATCGCCTTCAGGCATCCCGAGGCCTACGGCGAGCTCGGCATCGAGCTCGTCACCGGGGTCGCCGCCACCTCGCTCGACCTCGCCGGTCGTGCCGTCGCCCTCGCCGACGGGCGCCGCCTCGGCTACGACGGGCTCGTCGTCGCCACCGGGGCCGCCGGACGCACCCCGCCAGCGTGGAGACGACGCGGGGTCCACGAGCTGCGCACGCTCGACGACGCGCTGGCGATCCGCGAGGCCTTCGGGCGCCAGCCACGGCTGGCGGTCGTCGGCGGCGGGTTCATCGGCTGCGAGGTGGCCGCGGCCGGCCGGCGAGCCGGCCTCGAGGTGACCCTCGTCGAGGCGCTTCCGGCGCCGCTTCACGCCGTCCTCGGCGAGCGCCTGGCGGCGCTCGTCGCCGCGCTGCACCGGGACGAGGGCGTCGAGCTGCGTCTCGGCGTTGGCGTGGCCGGCATCGAGGGCGGCAGCGAGCTCGGCGGGATCCGCCTTGAGGACGGCTCGTTCGTCGAAGCTGACCTTGCCGTCGTCGGCGTCGGCGTGCGCCCGGCGACCGACTGGCTCGTCGGCTCCGGGCTCGGGCTCGACGACGGGGTCGTCTGCGACGACCGTTGCCTTGCTGCTGACGGCGTCGTCGCCGCCGGTGACGTGGCGAGCTGGTGGAACCCCCTCTACGGCCAGCAGATGCGCCTCGAGCACTGGACCAA
>DAHUZG010000123.1 GCA_027306715.1 Acidimicrobiaceae bacterium | reverse complement strand
CGTGAGCGGGTGCTGGCGGCGGTGGCGCGGCTCGAGTACCGGCGCAATCCGGCGGCGCGGGCGCTCGCCACGAACCGCTCCGAGACGATTGGCGTGGTGGCCTTCGACACGACCTTCTACGGGCAGGCCGCCTGCGTACGCGGCGTCGAGCACGCGGCGCGCGAGGCCGGCTATTTCGTGAGCATCGCGAGCGTCAAGCACGTCGACGAGGCCTCGATCCGCGAGGCGTCGGATTCGCTCGTCAGGCAGTCGGTCGCGGGCCTCGTCGTCGTCACGCCCCGGGCGTCGGTGCTCGAGGCGCTGCGCGATCGGGCGGTGGACGTGCCGATGGTGGTGGCCGCCGGCTCCCCGCACAGCGGCCTGCCGACGGCCGCCTGCGACCAGGTTGCCGGGGGGCGCCGGGCGACCCGCCACCTGCTCTTCCGCGGCCACAAGACCGTTTGGCACGTCGCCGGCCCCGAGGACTGGGACGACTCGAGAGGGCGCCTGCTCGGCTGGCAGTCGGCCCTTGCCGACGCCGGGGCGATGGAGCCACGGGTGCTCCGCGGCGACTGGAGCGCGGCGTCGGGCTGGGAAGCCGGGACCGAGCTCGCACGTCGGCGGGAGGTGACGGCGGTGTTCGTCGCCAACGACCAGATGGCTCTCGGCCTGATGCTCGCCATGAAGCAGGCAGAAAGACGAGTTCCCGAGGACGTGAGCGTGGTCGGCTTCGACGACATCCCCGAGGCGGCCTTCTTCGACCCGCCGCTCACCACCATCCGGCAGGACTTCGAAGAGCTCGGCCGCCGGAGCGTTCGGCTGCTCCTGCAGGCGATGGCCGGGGAAGCGGTGAGCTCCAGCGCTCCGGTGATCCCGGAGTTCGTCGGCCGGCTGAGCACGGCCGATGACAAGGCGCTCGGTGGCCACCGCTGACCGCAGCCCGGAGGCGCCGGGACGGGGCTCGCAGCGCTCGGCGCCGACCGAGGGAGGACCGAGTGCCGCGACCAAGGTCATGTCGCGCCACGGGAACTATGTCGTCGAGATGGCCACCTTCGAAAGAGCCCGGCTCCAGCTCGTCGGCCTCCTGCACCGACCGAGGTCTCGCGGCGAGCGCCTTCCTGCGGTCGTCTTGCTCGGCCCGTACGCCTCGGTGAAAGAGCACGCACCGGCGCAGTATGCGACCCGCCTCGCCGACGAGGGCTACGCCACGTTGGCGTTCGACTGCGCCCACTACGGCGAGAGCGCAGGTGAGCCCCGGCAGCTGGACGAGCCGGAGCGCAAGATCGCCGACGTGATGGCGGTGGTCGACTACCTTGCGTCCCGCCCCGAGATCGACCGGGAACGCATCGGCGGGCTCGGCATCGGCGACGGCGCCGCCGAGCTGATCCGTGCTGCAGTCGCCGATGCCCGCATTCGCGTGCTGGCGGGCGTCGCCGGCCACTACCGCGACCACGTGAACGACCTGGCGAGGGTCTCTGGTGAGGGGCCGGGCGAATTCGGGAGATCGACGCTCGAGGCGGAGGATCGCCTGGCGGCGAGGCTCGAACGGGCGCAGGCGGCGCGGCGCCGCTACGAGACGACCGGGGAGGTGGAGTACCTCCCCATCAGCGACCCCACCCGGCCCGACGTCGCCCTGCCGGGGCGGACCTCTTGGCTCTGGCACAGCGGCTGTGGCGGGCGCGGCCTGTGGGAGAACCGCTACGCGGTGATGGGCGATGTCGCCTACTTCGGCTTCGAGTCTCTGTCGGCGGCTTCCGAGCTGCGAGCCCCGATGCTGATGGTGAACGGCGCCAGCGGGCTCGGCTCGGCGCGCCGCCACCACGAGAGCATCCCGGCGCCGAAAGAGCTCGTCGTCGAAGCCTCCGCGGGACCCTTCGAGTACTACGACGACCCCTCGACGGTCGACCGCGCTACCAGCCACGTGACCCGCTGGTTCCAGCGCTACCTGTGACGACCTCTGTCGAAGGCGGTGCGAACCGGCGCAAGCGCCGGCGGCCTCGCTCAGGGCGCGTAGCTGCTCGCCGGCAGCATCGCCGGCCACATCCCGGCCACGGTGGCGCAGACGGCGGCGAGCAGGAAGGCGAGCGGGACCGAGTGCGAGAGCAGGAAGCCGGCGAGCGCCGCCCCGATCGGGGTGCCGACGAAGTTGAGGTTCATCGAGACGGCGAAGGCCCTCCCGAACCATTCCGGCTCGGTGGCTCGCTGACGGAGAGAGAACAGCGCCACGGTGAGGGGGCCGTTCGTCGCGCCGACGATCGCCACGACGGCGACGAGGACCAGCTCCTCGTGGCTGACCGTGAGCGCCACGAAGGCCGCGGCGCTCACCAGGCAGGAGAGGGCGAGCAGCTGCTTCTCGCGGCCCTCGGTTCCGGCGCGCCCGGTGACGAGCCCGGCGAGCAGGCCGGTTCCGCCCATCACGGCGAAGAGGACCCCCGTCGTCACCGAGCCGCCGTGCAGGTTCCTCGTGAGCGTCACCGTGCCGGACACCTCGGTCGACCTCGGGTCCACCGTCGGGGCGGCGGCGATCGCCGCGATCCGCTACGTGTGGACCAACACGGTTCTGCGCATGCTCTCGGTGACGATGACCATCTTCAACGTCTGCACCGGGGTTCTGACGATCGCCATCCCCTTCGTCGTGCTGAGGAACCTGCACGGCGGCTCGGTGACGACGGGGGTCCTCTTCGCCGTGATGGGCGGAACCGGCCTGCTCGCCGGGCTCGTCACCGGGCGCGCCGGAACCGAGGGCCGC
>DAHUZG010000122.1 GCA_027306715.1 Acidimicrobiaceae bacterium | reverse complement strand
TCGCCTCCCCGAGCCCGCGCCGCTGGCTGGAAGCCGAGGCGGTCCGCTCGTGGCTGGGGGCGCGCCGCCGGACCCCCTGGATCCCGGTCTACGGCGGCGGCGGCGGCGTGATCGTGCCGGCGGAGATCGCCGAGCTCGAAGCCTACGGGGTGCGGCGGATCTTCTCTGCCGCCGACGGCCAGCGCCTCGGCCTCGAGGTGATGGTCAACCAGCTGATCGAGGAGTGCGACTTCGACCCTGCCCGCGAGCTGCCCGAAGACCTCGGCTCGCTCTTCGCCGGCGACCGCCGCGCGCTGGCGCGAACGATCACGGCGATCGAGTCCGGCGCTTTGCCGGCGGCGATGCTCGACGAGCTGCGCCTCGCCGCCGGGAAGAGGGGGGTGCCGGTCCTCGGGATCACCGGCACCGGAGGGTCGGGAAAGTCCTCGCTCACCGACGAGCTGGTCAGCCGGTTCCGATTCGACCTCAGCGACTCGCTGCGCATCGCGGTGCTCGCCGTCGACCCGACGCGCCGCCGCGGCGGCGGCGCGCTCCTCGGGGACCGGATCCGGATGAACGCGATCGACGGCGAGGCGGTCTTCTTCCGCTCCCTCGCCACCCGCAACTCCGAGAGCGAGCTGCCACCGGCGGTTGACGGCGCCGTGCTCGCCTGCAAGGCGGCCGGGTTCGAGCTCGTGATCGTCGAGACCCCCGGGATCGGCCAGGGCGACGCCGCGGTCACCGAGATCGCCGACCTCTCGCTGTACGTGATGACACCCGAGTACGGCGCCCCGAGCCAGCTCGAGAAGATCGACATGCTCGACCTGGCCGATGCCGTGGCGATCAACAAGTTCGACCGCGCCGGTGCAGAGGACGCGCTGCGCTTCGTCGGCCGCCAGCTCCGGCGCTCCCGCCGGCAGGAGGAGCCGGCGGTGTTCGGCACCATCGCCGCCCGCTTCAACGACGACGGCATGACTGCCCTGTACCAGCACCTGCGCGACGAGCTCGCGCGCCTCGGGCTGCCGGTCGGCTGCTCGCGCCTGGCCGCCGTCGCCGTGCGGTCCTCGACCGGCGCAGCGCACCTCGTCCCGCCGGCACGGCGCCGCTATCTGGCCGAGATCGCCGAGGCGGTTCGGGACTACCACGAGGTGACGGCGCAGCAGGCGAGGGCCGCCCACCGCCTCCAGGCGCTGGAAGAGACGATCGAGCTGGCAGCCGAGAGCGGGCTCGAGACCGGAGGGCTCGAAGCCCTGCTCGAGGGGTCGAGGGCCGAGCTGAGCGCCGACTCCCGGGGGCTGCTCGAGCGATGGCCGGCGCTGCGCGACCGGCTCACGGCGAGCGAACCCGAGCCGGGCGTCGTCGGCGGCCCGGCGATGTTCCGCACGTCGCTCTCGGGCACGGCGGTGCCGCGAGTGGCGCTGCCGCGCTTTGCCGACCACGGCGAGCTGCTCGCCTTCCTCAGAGACGAGCACCTGCCCGGGCACTTCCCCTTCACGGCGGGCACGTTCCCCTTCCGGCGCGAGAACGAGGACCCGGCGCGGATGTTCGCCGGGGAGGGGGACCCCGCCCGCACAAACCGCCGCTTCCACCTCCTTGCCGAAGGCCAGCAGGCGACGAGGCTGTCGACGGCCTTCGACTCGGTGACGCTCTACGGCTTCGACCCGGACGAGCGGCCGGACATCTACGGCAAGATCGGCACCTCGGGCGTCTCGGTGGCCACGATCGAGGACCTGCGCGACCTCTATGCCGGCTTTGACCTGTGCGATCCCTCCACCTCGGTGTCGATGACGATCAACGGCCCGGCTCCGGCGATTCTCGCGATGTACCTGAACGTCGCCGTCGACCAGCAGCTCGCGGCCTTCGCCACGCGCACCGGCGGGGCGCCCGACGACGCCGCGGCCGAGGAGATCGCCTCGTCGGTGTTGCGGCGAGTGCGGGGAACGGTCCAGGCGGACATCTTGAAGGAGGACCAGGGCCAGAACACCTGCATCTTCTCGACCGACTTCGCCCTCAAGATGATGGCGGACATCCAGCAGTTCTTCGTCGACCAC
>DAHUZG010000117.1 GCA_027306715.1 Acidimicrobiaceae bacterium | reverse complement strand
AGTACTCACAGGCAGGAACGGACACGGTCTCCGCCAGCTTCGGCGGCAACGCCAACTGGGCGCCGGTCACGAGCAGGCAGAGCTTCAGTGTCGCGCTGGCCTATCCCGGAGTCACCATCAGCCTCTCGCCCTCACAGCCGGTCGTCGGCGAGTCCGTCACCGTCACCGCCACCGTCTCGCCGACAGACGGCGGGGGAAGCGTCGACTTCTCCGCGCCGTACCTGAGCGGCTGTGGCGCGGTGGCGCTCTCGGGCGGAGCGGCGAGCTGCACGAGCGCCGTGCTCTCCGCGGCGGGCGGCTGGACGGTCCAGGCGACGTACTCCGGCGATGCCAACTTCCACTCCGCGGGCGGCTTCACGTCGGTGACGATCGAGGCGGCGCCGACCGCCGTCGCCCTCAGCGCCGACCCCCCGAGCCCGCAGGCCTTCTCCGCGGTGACCCTTACCGCTGCGGTGAGCCCGGTCCCCGACGGCGGGACCGCCACCTTCTCCGGCCCGTCGGGAGCACTGCCGGGGTGCTCTGGCGTGCCGGTCGCCACGACGACCGGG
Organism: Acidimicrobiaceae bacterium; assembly: GCA_027306715.1. Lineage (GTDB taxonomy): Bacteria > Actinomycetota > Acidimicrobiia > Acidimicrobiales > Bog-793 > DAHUZG01. Next base: position 1,118 of record DAHUZG010000117.1, on the reverse strand, counting down.
GTGGCGAGCTGTGCTGTCGCCCGTCTCCCCGGTGCGGGCACCGACGACCTCTCGGTCTCGTACTCAGGAGACACGGACTACGAGGCTTCCACGGGCGTTCTCGACCTCGTCGTCGGGAAGATCCCGACCAGCATCATCGTCAGAGTCACGCCGAACCCGGTGCAGGCCGGTCAGACCTCGATGCTCACCGTCTCGGTGAGCCCCGTTCCCGATGCCGGCTCCGTCAGCGTCACCGACGTCGACGGGGACCTCTCCTGCTCCGGCGTGGCGCTCGCCTCAAGCGGCCCCCACGCCGGGAGCGCCAGCTGCGCCACCTCGGCGCTGTCGCCGGCGGGCAACGACGCCCTCGCTGTCAGCTACAGCGGGAGCGGCAATTACCAGAGCGCCACGGGGACCGGCTCGATCGCCGTCGAGCGCGACCCGTCGGTGACCTCGATCCTCGCCACCGGCACCGACGCGTACGGCGTCATCGGACAGGACCTGCATCTGAGCGTGCACCTCTCGCCGGTGCCCTCGGGAGGGACGGTCGAGTTCACCGACTCGCTCGGAGAGCTCGGCGCCTGTGCGAGCGTGGCGGTCGATCCGACGAGCGGCGATGCCAGCTGCACGAGCGGTGCGCTCACCGCCACCGGCCAAGACGTCGTTACCGCCACGTTCGAACAGACCCCCGTCGAGGCGGCGTCGAGCACCTCGCTCACCGTTCCCGTCGAGGAGGCCCCCGGCTTCACGGCGCCGCTCAGCGCCAGCTTCAGCGTCGGCTCGCCGGCTGTCGATCAGCTCGGCGTCGTCGGCTACCCCGCCCCGCAGGTGAGCGCGACCTCGGCGCTTCCCGGCGGGCTCAGCCTGAGCAGCTCCGGCGCCATCACCGGGACGCCGGCCGCTGGGAGCGGCGGCAGCTACGCCATTCCCCTTGTCGCCAGCAACTCGCTCGGGAGCGCTCCGGCGACCCTCGACCTCGTGATCGACCAGGTGCCAGCGGTCACCTCGGCGACGGGTCTCACCGCCGCCTACGGGGTCGATGCCGCCTTTAGCATCACCACAGCCGGTGGCACCTGGCCGGTCCCGAGCTTCACGCTCTCAGGGGCGGTTCCGGCGGGGATGGCCTTTGTCGACAACGG
>DAHUZG010000116.1 GCA_027306715.1 Acidimicrobiaceae bacterium | reverse complement strand
GTGGTCGCCGCCGTCCCGGTCGGCCTGCTGGCGGCGGCGCTGCTTGTGGTCAACAACCTGCGCGACATCGCCACCGACGCCCGCTCGGGCAAGCGCACGCTGGCCGTCAAGCTCGGTGCGGGGCGGACACGGGCGCTCTATGCCACCTGCGTGCTCGCCGGCGCGGCGAGCTCGGCCGGCGTCGCCGCCTGGAGGCCCGCCGCCGCAATCGGTGCGCTGGCCGTGCTGCCGGCGCTGCCGGCGCTGCGCGGCGTGCTCGGGGGGGCGGAGGGTCGCCAGCTCGTCGCCGCCCTCGGGCGCACCGGGCTCACCCAGCTCGCCCTCGGGGCCCTGCTCGTCGTCGGGCTCGTCGTGTGAGCCGGCCCCCGTCACGGGTCACGGCCGGCCTCAGCGGGCGTGCCGCCTGCAGCGCCCGGGGCCGGGTTGCGCGCCAGCCAGCTCGTCACGAGGGCGGCGAACCGGGCCGGCTTCTCGAAAGGGGCGGCGTGCCCGGCACCCTCGACCAGGGCGACCTCGCTGCGCTCGCCGATCGCTGTCGCCATCTGCTCCGCCAGCGCGCTGAACTTGGCGTCGTGCTCGCCGGCCAGGAGCAGCCCGGGCATCTCGAGCTCGCCGAGGCGCTCCCACATCGCCGGCTCGGCGCCGGTGCCGCGCCGGCGCAGCGCGAAGCCGAGCCCGGCCGGGGTGTTCGCCAGGCGACCCGGGCGGTCTGCCTGCTCGGAGCTGAGATGGGCGAACAGCGGCCCGGCGAGCCATTCCTCGAGGAACTCGCCGACCGGCATCGTCTCGAGCCGGGCGGCGAGCGCCTCGTCGGCGCCGCGCCGCGCCTCGCGCGCGGCGCCGTCGGCGAGGCCGGCGGTGGCGCCGACGAGGACCAGCCGCTCGACCAGCTCGGGCCGGTCGAGGGCGAGGCGCAAACAGACCCGCGCTCCCATCGAGTAGCCGGCGTAGGTCGCCCTCCCCCCGGTGGCGCCGAGGGCCGCCGCGGCCTCCGCCAGACTCGCCGGCCGCTCACCCGCCGCCCCGCCATGGCCGGGCAGGTCGGGCGTCGCCACGGCGAGCGAGGGCTCGCAGGACGCCAGCGCCGCCTCGACGGGCCGCCACGAGGCGCCCGTCTGGGTGAAGCCGTGCACGAGCACGAGCCGGCGCGGAGGTGCCATCGCCAGTGACGGTACAGGCCGAGCTCGTCGCTGTCCTCGTCGACGAGTGGGTGCGAGCCGGCGTGCGCCACGCCGTCGTGGCGCCCGGATCGCGTTCGGCACCGCTGGCGCTGGCGCTTCTCACCGACGGCCGGCTGCGGGTCGAGGTCCGCCTCGACGAGCGCACGGCCGCCTTTGCCTGCCTCGGCATCGGCCTTGCGAGCGGGATGCCGGCGATCCTCTGCACGACGAGCGGGACGGCGGCGGTCGAGGCGCACCCGGCCGTCGTCGAGGCGCACCTCGCCGGGGTGCCGATGATCGTCTGCACCGCCGACCGCCCGCTCGAGCTGCACCGCGTCGGCGCTTTCCAGACCGTCGACCAGCAGCGGCTCTACGGCTCGTCGGTGCGCGCCTTTCTCGACCTCGGCGCCGTCGTGAGCGGCGAGCAGCCGGCGCGGTCGAGCTGGCGCTCGCTCGCCAGCCGGGTCGTCGCCGATGCCGTCGCCAACCCGCTCGGGCCCGGGCCGGTGCACGTCAACCTGCCCCTTCGCGAGCCGCTGCTCGGGGAGGCCGTCGAGTTGCCGCCTGGCCGGCCAGGTGGGCGCCCCTGGCACCGGGCCGTGGCGGGTGCGGGCGCCTCGCCGGCCGCGGTGGCGGCGCTCATCGACGCCGTCGCCGGGGCCAGCCGTGGCGTGATCGTCGCTGGGGCCGGGGCCGGGGCCGGGGCCGGGGCCGGTGCCGGTGCCGGTGCCGGCGGGCCCAAGCCGGTCGGCGGGGACACCGTCGGGGGCTCCTCGGCGGAGGTGCTCTCGCTGGCGCGCGCCCTCGGGTGGCCGGTCCTGGCAGACCCGCGCGCCTGGCCGAAGGTGGCCGCCGAGGGGGTCGTCGAGCACCCCGACGCCCTGCTGCGAAGCGAACTCGCCCGGCGCCGGCTCGCCCCGGAGGTCGTCGTCCACCTCGGCGCCCCGCACGCCTCGAAGGTGCTCGCCACCTGGTGGGGAGAGCCGGCGCTGGCGGCGTCGCGCCACGTGCTCGTCGACCCCTACGGCCGTTTCGCCGACTCCGAGCGGCTGGCGGATCTCGTCCTTGTCGCCGAGCCGGCTGAGCTCTGCCGGCAGGCCGCCCGCCGCCTCGGCGCCGCAGCGGCTCCCGCACCGGATCCGAGCCCCTACCTCGCCGACTGGCTGGCGGCGGACCGCGCCGCCGGCGAGGCGATCGCCGGGCTGCTCGACGCCGCCTGGGGCTGGAGCGAGCCGGCCGCCGCCCGAGCGCTGTTCGCCTGCCTGCCCACCGGCTCGGCGCTCGTCGCCTCCTCCTCGATGCCGGTGCGCGACGTCGAATGGTTCGCTGCGGCCCGGCCGGGAGCGCCTCAGGTGCTCGCCAACCGCGGCGCCAACGGGATCGACGGTGTCGTCTCGACGGCGCTCGGAGCGGCGCTGGCGACACCGGGGAGAAGGACCGTCGCCCTCGTCGGCGACCTCGCCTTCCTGCACGACATCGGCGCCCTCGTGCAGGGAAGCCACGAGGCACCTCCCGAGCTGACGGTGGTCGTGCTCGACAACTCCGGTGGTGGGATCTTCTCGTTCCTGCCCTATGCCGCCGCCCTGCCGGACAAGCTCTACGAGCGCGCCTTGGCGACGCCCCAGCTCGCCGACCTCGCCGCCGTGGCCGCAGCGCTGCACTGGCGGACGTACTCGGCCTCGAGCAGGCAGCAGCTCGTCGAGGCGATCGAGGAGAGCGGCCGGGCGGGCGGCCCCGCCGTCGTCGTCGTCGTCACGAGCGGGCGCGACGCCAACCTCGAGCTGCACGCCGAGCTGGCGAGCGCGGCCGCCGCCGCTGTGGACGGGGCCCTCGCCGGGGGGACGGCGGCAAACGCCGGCTGAGCCCCGGGGTCCTCTCGGCTCTCAGCGTCTCGAGGCTCGGGTCACGACGGCGTCTGGGGCAGCAGCGCCGGCGACACCTGCACCGGCCGGCTGTAGACAAGGACCCGGTAGCTGCCGACGGAGTAGCTGTGCGCCGGCGGGCCGAAGGTGCGCTGCGCCGCCGTGGCGTCGACGCCCTGCCAGATGGCAGCGCTGTCGTAGACGAAGAAGGTGAAGCCCTGCCCGCGGTACCACTCGGCGCTCGACTGGCGGTCGTAGCGTACGAGCGTCCCGGTCGTGGAGAGGTTGACCGGTCGCACGCTCACCTGCCCGCCGGAGTCGACGGTCACGATCGAGGAGCTCCAGTAGTCGCCGACGCCGTTGCGCAGGCCGTGCGCGCCGAGGAAGGCGGCGAGCTGGCGAGCCGGCTGCGGCGCCGCCGGCCCGAGCGAGCCGGTGCCGAAGCCGACCGCACTGAGCACGACGACCGCCGCCCCGATCCAGGTGACGGCGCGCGCCGGGCGGCGCGGCCGGCCGCGGAGCAGGCGCCCGACCGCCCGTGCCGCGAGCACGGCGCCGAAGGCGTAGGCCGGCAGGAGGTATCGGCCGAAATTCTCGGCGCCGCTGGTGGCGAACAGCGCGTAGGAGCCGAGCGAGCCGAGCGTGCCGAGCGCCAGCAGGTCCTCGAGCCGGTGCCGCCCGCTCCGTGCCGCCGGATGCCGCACCGGATCCTGCGCTGTTCCGCACGAGGTCGCCTGCCGGCGCCGAGCAGGGCGCAGGGCGAGCAGCAGGCTCCTGAGCGCCTCGACGAGCGCCCACAGCGCCAG
>DAHUZG010000113.1 GCA_027306715.1 Acidimicrobiaceae bacterium | reverse complement strand
TGGGTCGGCACCGACATCACCTTCGAGATCCTGCCGAGGGACTCCGCCACCGAGCTGCGCTTCACCCACCGGGGCCTGACGCCCGACCTCGAGTGCTACGAGAAGTGCTCAGGCGCGTGGGCCTTCTATCTCACCGAGTCCCTGCAGCGCCTCATCACGACCGGCGCCGGGCAGCCCAATCCCGTCGCATGATCGCGTAGCAGTTGCTCGAGATCGCGCTCCGGCTGTCCCCGTACACGAAAGTAGTAGTTGTGTAGCATTCTCGTATGACTGACAAGCAAAGGCTGTCGGCCTCTGTCGATGCCGTGCTCCTCCGCGCCGCACACACGGCGGTGGACGAGGGTCGGGCAGCCAGTGTCAGCGCTTGGGTCAACGATGCCCTCCGGCTGAAGGCCGAGCACGAGCGGCGCATGCAGGCCCTCGACTCCTTCCTGGCTGTCTACGAGGCCGAGCACGGGGTGATCACCGACGCCGAGATCGACGAAGCGACCCGCCGGGCGAGGTCGCGGGCGACTGTCGTGCGGTCGGCACCCGTCAAGAAGGCCACGTCGCATCGCGGGGTGGCATGAGCCTGCTCCTCGACGCCGGAGCCTTCATGGCGGTCGAGCGCGGTGACCGGGACGTCGTCGCACTGCTGAAAGGCGAGCGTCTGGCCCAACGCCCGCCTCTCAGCCATGGCGGCGTCGTCGCCCAGATCTGGCGAGGCGGATCGGGACGTCAGGCCGAGGTTGCACGCCTGCTGCGCGGCGTCGACGTGAGGGCGCTCGACGAGGGGCTGGGCAAGGCAGCGGGCGTGCTCCTTGGGCGGAGCGGGGCTGGTGATGCTGTAGACGCCGCTCTCGTCTGTCTTGCTGGCGACGGCGACGACATCTTGACCTCCGACCCCGAAGACCTCAGGGCTCTGGCCGAAGCCGCGGACGTCCACGTCGATCTCGTGACGGTGTGACGACGCGCGGCGCGCTCTCGCGCCGCGCGCGACGGTGTCGCTCGCTCGGGGATCACCCGGGTGATCACCCTCAGGGTTCGCTCCCTGCGGGCCGGATCCCGGCGGACGGCGTGGGAAGCAGCGGTGTCGGCTCGACGGCTGCCGCCTCCTCGGGAAGCCGGACGCGGCGGAACCAGGCCCACAGCGTCAGGTCGTAGCCGACCTTCACCGTCCCGGCGACAAGGAACGGCAAGCCGACGAAGACGCCCTGGGCGAGCCCGGCGAGCACCGGCCCGAGCGGGCGCGTCGCGTAGCGCGCCAGCCCGGTGGCACTGGCCGCGCCGAGGCGGTCCTCGGGTGGGACGAGTGCCATCACGTACGCCTGGCGGGTCGGGACGTCCATCTGCGACAGGGCGCCCCGGGCGACGAGCAGCCCGGCGGCGACGCCGAGGTTCGGTGCGAAGGCGACGCCGACGAGGAACAGGTTGGAGGGAAGGTGGGTGAAGACCATCGTCGCCAAGAGCCCGAAGCGCTCACCGAGCCGGGCGGCGACGAGCATCGACGCCGTCTGGACGAGACCGAGACCGAAGAACAGCGCCCCGATCTCCGCCGTGCTGGCGCCGTAGCGGGTGCTCAGCCAGAGTGCGACGAAGGCCTGCACGGTGAAGCCGGTACCGAAGGCGTCGACGCCGAAGAGCGCCGAGAGCCGCAGCACGACCCGGCGCGTCGATGGGTCCGAGGAGAGCAGGCGCCCGCGGGGTCCTCGCTCGGCTCGCTGACTCGGCGGTGCTCCCCGGCCGGGCTCGGGGATGCTTCGGCCGGCCGAGACGGTGACAGGGGCCAGCTCGACGGCGCTCGAGAGCCCGGCTCCGCACGCCGCGGCGAGCACGGCAAAGGGCACGAGGAGCAGGAGGGCGTCCGAGCCGGACCTCGACGACGACAGCGCCGGCCCGAGCGCCCCCGTCCCCCCCGCGAGGAGGGCGCCGAGCGAGCCTCCCGCTGCGCCGACCGCGTTGTACACCCCGAAGCCGCGCAGGCGGCGCCGCCCGGTGCTGAGCGAGGCGAGCATCGCCTGCTCGATCGCCGAGAACGGCCCGGCGCCGGTCGCCTCTGCCGACAGGGTCCCGGTGAGAGCGACGACGGCGACCGGCCACCACCACGGCGACAGCGCCAGGGTGACAGCCGCGAGGGCGAGGACCACGTAGCCGGCGACGTAGACGGCCCGCCGTCCGAACCGCTCGGCGAGACGGCCGACGACGAGCAGGGCGAGCGCAGAGCCGCCGAGGACGGCGCTCAGCACGACGCCGACCTCGAGCCGGGAGAAGCCCCGGCGGTGGAGGTCGACACCGAGCAGCACGGCGCTGTAGCCGTAGGCGAGCGCTCGGAGGCCCTGCGCGGCGAGGATCCGGCGCCGGTCGCGTCGGTTCGGGTCGCCGGCCTCGCCTTCTCCGCCGGGCGGCACCGGTCCGCCGGGTCGGTCAGGTCCGCCAGCCGCCGGCACGCTCGTGCCCGTGTCGTTCGTGCTCGGGTCGTTCGTGCTCGGATCGTTCGTGCTCGGATCGCTCATGCTGTGGCGTCGAGCGTACGATCCCGCCGCTCCCGTGGCTGGCTGGGCGGGCGGGCGCCGGGTGAGCGGGCGCCGGGCGGGCGGGTCGCGACGATGGACGACGCGCTCTGGCTGGCGGACGTGATCGCCTTCGACCACGACGCACCGGTCGGGGTCCAGCCCGCGTACGTGTGCTACCTCGCCGTGGGTTGGTCGTCCCTTGGACTCGCCTCCCCTGGTGGCGGGGGACGGCGCGCTGCCGGGTTCGGCGGCTCGTTCAGGATCGCCCAGGCGACTCGACCGTCGTCGCGCAGGCGCTCGGGGACGAGCTGCCACGCGCGATGGTTGGGGTCGTCCAGCTTCGCGGCGCAGCGGAGCCGGCGCCGGTCGGTGCGACCGATCTCAGCGGTGATGGCGAACGGGTCGTCGATCAGCGCGCACAACAGCGCGAGGTCGCGCAGGTGCCGGGCCGGGTCGTCGGGCAAGCTGCACGCCGCGGCCTTGGCCACCACGGCGCCGATCAGAGTCGGACGGGGAACGGTTCCGACCCGCTCGTTCACTCACTGGAGGTGGCAGGCGGCTAGCTCGTTGAGGACGTCGGCTCCGGACCGGGCCGCACGCCACTCGCCACCGAGGAGGCTGGCGGCAAGAGCGGCGTGACCAGGACCACCCGGCCCGAAGGGCCACATCTCCCGCGGGACGCGCACCACGACGTTCGGCCGGCCGTCGGCCGGCACGAGATGCAGCGACCGGGCCAGGGCCGGCCACGCTTGGGCGTCCACGTAGAACTCCGGGAGCGCTCCGTACGCAACGAGGTCCGCTCCAGCAGCCAACGCCGCGGCCGGGCCAGCCGGCCAGACCCCCTCGCTGTCGCTCAGGCGGGCCAGGGCGGCACGGTGCGCCGCCACCAGCTGGCGATGTTCGCGGGCTCGCAGGGCGTCACGCCACACGCCCGGCTCAGCGCCGGCGAGGCCACGCAAGTACGCCCGGACCTGGGAGCGGGCAAAGCGGTCCAGCCACGGCGCGTTCCCGCCGTCGAGCAGGTCGAGGAGCGCCCATGCGCGCCTCGGGGCAAGGGGCCGGCCCCCGGCCGGGCGATGTTCGCTCAACTCGGCGAGGGCTTCGACGGGCACGACCCACGCCCGCCCGACGTGGCGGCCCGCGAGCGCTCCGGAGCGCAGCAGCTGGCGGATCCGCGAGGCATCGACGCCGAGGGCGCTCGCCGCCTCGGCTACCGACAGGTCTGCCACGTTCGCGCCTCCTTGTTGCTTCAACTCTACCGGTCCCGGGAGTGTTCCCACAACGTAGTGCCGATCGCCCGCCGTTGCGGTAACCATCCCGCTACCAGGATTGTTCTTGCGACACCATGGCCAGGGCGGCCCTCATGAACAACCAGCTCGCCGCGGACGAGCGGGCGGGCAACAGGGCGTCCACGATCAGCTGCACGACGACACGGCGGTGCTCGCCACCACCACCGCCACCGCGCCGCCGCGCGTCGTCGAGGACGTCGAGGCCGTTCTCGGGTTGGGCCAGTCCGAGGGAGACGTGCTGGTGCTGCGCGGACCGCTCGACCGGGAGAGCCTGCACCTGAGCGTCGTCGGGCTGAGGGCGCCCGCCGAGCGGATGGCCTGGCTCTCCGAGCGCCTGGGGTCGCCTCTTCGAGCCGTTTGCGGTCAACGCCTGCCTCCGCCTCTTCCGCGAGGGGCGCATCGAGCAGATGTGGTGAGCTTCACCGAGCCGGCGCAGGGTTCAGCGCCGCCTCCGGGGGCTGGTCCTCGCTCTGCTCCCTCACCCTCTTGCTCGGCGTGCTCGCTACTGTCACGCTCCGAACCGGGAAGGCGCCGGGCGACGACGAGCGACTGGTCGCGGGCCGCGCCTTCCTACGGGATCCCCGGGCCGAGGTTCACCAGCCACTCGCCGGACACCTCGACGCAGTTGACCGGCGACAGCTCAGGGGTGGTCATCGCGCTGGCGTATGCCTTGTTGAAGGTCACGCTGCCTCCAGGCATCCCGGAACCAGGATCGGAGTTCGAC
>DAHUZG010000110.1 GCA_027306715.1 Acidimicrobiaceae bacterium | reverse complement strand
CGATCCGCCCGCTGTCATCCGCCGCTTCGCCTCAGCCGGGCTGCGGGCGCCGGTGGTCATCGGGAGCTGTGTCGAGGACCCCGCGGCGCGCCTGCTCGCGGGATCGCCGTTCGAGCCGCGCGGCTTCGAGCACACGCTCGGCTGAGCCGCCGAGCGGCCGAGCGGCCGCCGAGCCGCCGCCGGTCGCCCCGGCGGCAAGCGGCAAGCGGCAAGCGGCAAGCGGCAAGCGGCAAGCGCGGCGGCTACGCCTCTGCGGGAGCGCGGCGCGGCGGCTTGGTCACCTTGCCGGCGCGGATGCAGGACGTGCAGACGTTGAGGCGCCGCGGGCTGCCACCGACGATGGCGCGGACGCGCTGGATGTTCGGGTCCCACCGGCGCTTGGTGCGCCGGTGGGAGTGAGAGACGCTCATGCCGAAGCTCGGCCGCTTGCCGCACACCTCGCACACCGCTGCCACGGTCCCTACCGCCTTCTCGTCGTGCTCGTGAACCCGGAATCCCCCCGGCGCGCGACGCGACGGCGCAGCTCGGCGGGCCTGCAGGACGATACCATGCTCCCCCATGGCAGCGCGCGCCCCGGCGCCCTCCCGCCGGTGACGGCCGAGGTCCTCGGCCCCGAGCAGCTCGCCGAGGTGATGGTCGCCTACCGCGATGCGCTGGTAGCCGAGCAGGCGACGATCAACCGCCTCAACGTCTTTCCCGTCCCCGACGGCGACACCGGGACCAACATGCTGGCGACGCTCGAGTCGGTGGTGGCGGCGCTGGCGGCGCTCGAGGGGCCGGCCGACATGGCCGGCATCGCCGGCGTGGTCGGGCGCTCGGCGCTCATGGGGGCGAGGGGCAACTCGGGGGTCATCCTCTGCCAGGTGCTGCGGGGCCTCACCGGAGAGCTGGCGCCGCTCGCCAAGGCCGGCGGGGCCGAGCTGGCGCGGGCGCTCGAGGTGGCGAGCGACTCGGCGCGATCCGCCGTCGTGCAGCCGGCCGAGGGGACCATCCTCACGGTCGCAGCCGGCGCCGCGCGAGCTGCTGTCGAGGCGGCGCGACGCTCGGTGGTCCTGCTCTCGGTCCTCGAGGCAGCCCGTTCCGGGGCGCTCGAGGCGCTCTGGCGGACACCGTCGCTGCTGCCCGTGCTCGCCGAGGCCGGAGTCGTCGACGCCGGAGGCGCCGGCCTCGTGCTGCTCTTCGACGCCCTGCTCGCCGTCGCCGACGGTCGAGCGATGCCCGGGCTCGAGCTGCCCGCGGACGTGCTCTCGACCCTCGCCGGTTCGGCGCCTGGTGTCGCCGGCTCCTGCGCCGGCGCCACCGCCGGGGGAGGTCTCGTCCCCGCCCTCGGCGGCAGTCCGGGTAGCGGGCCGAGCGGCCCCGGCGGCGCCCGCGGCGCTCTCGAGGGCTGTCGCTACGAGGTGATGTACCTGCTCGAGGCGCCGGGCGAGACGATCCCGGCGTTCCGCTCGGTGTGGGCCGGGCTCGGCGACTCGATCGTCGTCGTCGGCGGCGACGGGCTGTGGAGCTGCCACATCCACACCGACGAGATCGGTCCGGCGATCGAGGCGGCCCTCGACGTCGGCCGGCCGCGCCAGATCCGCGTCACCGACCTCGCCGAGCAGGTCGAGGAGGAGCGCTGGGTGCGCGAGGGCGCCAGCGGCGCCCAGGCCGAGGAGGAGCTCCCGCCGCGGGTGACCCACGTCGTCGCCGTCGCCGCCGGGGAGGGGATGCGGCGGATCTTCCGCTCGCTCGGGGTCGGCGGCCTCGTCAGCGGCGGGCAGTCGATGAACCCGTCGACCGCCGAGATGCTGGCGGCCATCGAGCGCCTGCCCGGGCCCGAGGTCGTCGTGCTGCCGAACAACAGCAACGTCATCCCCGTCGCCGAGCAGGCTGCCCGGCTCTCGGAGAAGCGCGTCGTCGTCGTCCCGACGCGCGCGGTGCAGGAGGGCTTCGCCGCCCTCATCGACTACGACCCGGAGGCCCCCGCCGAGGAGAACGCGGTGCGGATGGCGGCGGCGGCGGGCGGAGTCGTCGCCGGCGAGGTGACCCAGGCGGTGCGGGCGAGCTCGAGCCCGGCCGGACCGGTCGCAGCGGGGGACTGGATCGGCCTCGCCGGGGGGGAGATCCTCTCCGTCGCCCCCGACCTCGCCGCGGCCACGATCGGGCTGCTCGAGGCCGTGCTGAAGCCCGGCCACGAGCTCGTGACCCTGTTCGAGGGGGCGGGGGCGACGGCGGCGGCGACGCGCCGGGTGAGCGAGTGGATCGCCGGCGACCGTCCCGGCGTCGAGCTCGAGCGCCACGTCGGCGGCCAGCCGCTCTACCCCTACCTCGTCGCCGTCGAGTGAGCGGCGCCGCCGCCCCGGGACCGGCCCCGGGACAGGCCGCCGGACAGGCCGCCGGACAGGCCGCGGGCCCGGCCGGGCGGCGGCTCTCCCAGCTGCAGGAGATCCCGGTCGAGCGGCTCGAGCACGTCGGCCCCCGCAAGGCGGCGCGCCTTCGTGCCTTCGGCATCGAGAGCGTCCTCGACCTGTTGATGACCTACCCCCGCGACTACAGCGACCGCACCCGCAGCGTGGCGATCGGCGAGGCGCCCGTCGGCGAGCAGGTGCGGTTGAGCGGCGAGGTCGCTGCCGTCGAGCGTCGGCGGCTGCGCGGCGGGCGGGCGATGGTGCTCGTCGAGGTGACCGACGGCACGGGCCGGCTCACCTGCACCTTCTTCAACCAGCCCTGGCGCGCCAACCAGCTCGGGCGCGGCGTCGAGGTCGACGTCTTCGGCAAGGTGGAGTCCTTCCGCTCGCGCCTTCAGATGACGAACCCGCAGGTCGACGTCGTCTCCGGCGCCGCTGCCGGCGCCGCTG
>DAHUZG010000105.1 GCA_027306715.1 Acidimicrobiaceae bacterium | reverse complement strand
CAGCGGCTGCAGAACCGCAACGCCGAGCTCATCGATCTGGCGCTCGTCGTGCTGCTTGCCTTCTTCGTCGACGACCTGGCCGGTCGCTCCCGGGCGCTCGTGAGCGTCTGGCGCCCCCTCGCCAGCTGGCCGAGCCGGCTGCTCGCCTCGCTCAGCCCGCTCGTCGTCCTAGCGACGGTGATCGCCGCCGCCGCCGCCCCTGCTTGGCTGGCGGTGCGCATCGAGATGCCCTCCTACCAGCCGGACTTCTTCGACCGCCACCTCGAGGACTACCTCCGGTGGTCTGCGGCGGCGGCGCTGGCGCTGCTGATGTTCCTGCTGCTCGCGCACCGGCTGCGGGGCCGCCGACGACGCTGGCTGCTCGTTGCCTTCGTCGCCATCGACATCGCCACCTACGCCCTCAACGCCACCTACGCCGCCCCGCCTCTCTCGAGCTTCAACGCCGCCACGCCGGAGGCTCGCGCCGTGCAGGCGAGCGCCGGAGGCGGGCGAAGCGCCATCTACGACCCGTTGTTCAGCTATCCGCCGACCGCGATGGGCGTGCCCGACAAGCTCGGCATCACCGACCTCAACATCTTGCAGGGCACCAGCAGCGTCGAGGGCTACGGCTCGATCGTCAGCGGTTCCTACCAAAACGTCACCGACACCCACGGCTTCGAGGTCCTCGCCGCCGACCAGCTCTCCGGGGGCGGCTTCGACAGTCTCGACCTGCGCGAGCTGCTGACCCTCCCCTGGTACGTCTGGGACCCGATCGCCCGCCTCGCCCCGCCGCCGGTCGACGGGGTGGCCCCCACGCGAACGACTGCTACGGCTCCCGTCCTCACCTCCGGGCCGTACGTGCTCGCGCCAGGAGCCTCGCAGACCTTCCTCATGGCCCAGCCGTACGCGCTCGTGCGGGCGACGGCCATCCTCGACCCGCAGGCGCCTCCAGCGCCGGCGCTGCGCATCGCCGAGGGCGACCGGGTCCCGGCGGCGGCGCACGTGCTGGCGGTCCGGGGCGGCCAGGCGGTCGCCGGCTTCCCGGCCCGCCGGGTGGTCGAGAGCGTCACGATCGAGAACGCCTCGAAGGTCACCGCGACGCTCGGCGCCGTCACGATCGTCACCCGCGACCCGGCCCAGCGCTATGTCCTCGACGGCACGCTGCAGGGCGACGTGGCTCCGCCGCACTGGCGCTTTGCCGGCACGATCGACGCGCTCGACATCTACGTCAACACCCGAGCCGCCGGTCGTGCGTGGCTGCAATCTGACTCGCTGCGTGGCAAGATCGCCACACGGCGCATCACCCGATCGCGGGTGACGGTTGCCCGTACGCCGCTCGGAGCACCGGAGCAGATGGCCGTCAGCTCCCCGCGGCCGGCCGAGCTCGTGCGCAGCGAGGCCTACGAGCCAGGATGGACGGTGACGATCCGGCCAACCGGCGGCGGCAAGCAGGTGAGCGAGCGCGTCGTTGAGATCGGCGGGTTGTTGCAGATGGTGCACGTTCCTGCGGGTAGGTTCGTCGTGACGTGCCGCTACCGCCCGCGCTCGGTCGTCGAAGGCGAGTTGCTCAGCCTGCTCGGGCTCGTCGCCGGCGTGGTGCTCGCCGCCCTGGCGCTGCTCCCGGGCCGCCGGCGGCGCCCACCGGGCGCCGGGCGCGCCGGCTCCTCGACGGTCGACGCGATCTGAGCGCGACCGGCGCGATCTGAGAAGGGACGGCGCCGACCTCGACCTGCGGCGCCGACCTCGACCTGCGGCGCCGACCTCGACCTGCGACGAGGTGTGAGCCCGTGCCCCGGCGGGCAGAGTCGGGGTACGGGCAGAGTCGGGGTGGACGAATTTCGTCGCCTGCTGGTGAAAAACGAGGTTGCGTGGTCCCGTCGCGGGGTATGGTTGCTGCGTGCCAACTGAACTCACCTCTGCCGCTCGGTCTGCCGCGTCCACATCTCGATCTGCGGCGTCCGCCGCTCGGTCTGGCGTGTCGGGCTCCGGGTTGGGAACCGGCGAGACCGACGGCCGCCGGCTTCGTGGCGAGCGCACTCGCTTACGCGTGCTCGAGGCCCTGCTCGAGCTCGTCGCCGAGGGCGAGCTGCGACCGACCGCCCAGCAGGTCGCCACCCGCGCCGGTGTCGCGCTTCGCACCGTCTACCACCACTTCGAGGACGTCGAGGCACTCCGGCGGATGGCCTTCGACCTCCAGGTGAGCCGCCACTACGAGCTCCTCAAGCCCGTCGACCCCTCGATCGCGCTCGCCGAGCGGATCCCGCTCATCGCACGCCAGCTGCGGAAGCTCTTCGAGATCATCGGGCCGATCCGTCGTGCGACGATGTTCGACGAGCACAGCTCCGAGGAGATGGCCGACGGTCTGCGCCGCTCGCGCCACATCCGGCGCCAGCACCTCGAGCTCACGTTCAGCACCGAGATCGCCCGAGCGACCGGCGACGCCCGGAGCTTCGTCGACGCCCTCGACGTCGTCACCTCCTGGCAGTCGTGGTACTACCTGCGCAGCAGCTTGGGCCGCGGAGCGGCGGCAGCCGAGCGCGTCCTCTCTTTGATGATGCAAGAACTGCTCGAGGATCGGCGAAGCAGCACCGGCCGCGGCTCGAGAGGCTGACACAGGACTGGCTGACACCGGACTGGCTGGCACCTGAGAGCCTGGCGGCATCCCGGGCGCCACCGGGCTGTACCTGCGCCGCTGAGGGAAGCCGGCACCGGTAGCCTGCGGGGGCGGTCGCCTGCAGCATCGCAGCCGTCCTGTTCTGTTCGAGCCCAGCCGCCGGAGGTGCCCCCATGACCGAGGACGAGCTTCGCGAGGCCGCAGCGCTCGCCCGCCAACTCCGGGTCGACTCGATCCGGGCGAGCACCTCAGCCGGATCGGGGCACCCGACGTCCTCGCTGTCGGCAGCGGACCTGCTCGCCGTGCTCGTCTCCCGCCACCTGCGCTACGACTGGGATCAGCCGAAGCTGCCGGCCAACGACCACCTCATCTTCTCCAAGGGCCACGCCTCGCCACTTCTTTACTCGGTGTACCGGGCGGTCGGAGTCGTGAGCGAGGACGAGCTGATCAGCACCTACCGCCGCTTCGGCTCGCGGCTCGAGGGCCACCCGACTCCGATCCTCCCGTGGGTCGATCTGGCCACGGGCTCGCTCGGGCTCGGCGTGGCCGCCGCCGTCGGCGTGGCGCTCGCCGGCAAGGACCTCGACCGGCTCGGCTATCGCGTCTGGTCGCTGTGCGGCGACAGCGAGCTCGCCGAGGGGTCGGTCTGGGAGGCGCTCGACAAAGCCAGCTTCTACGAGCTGGCCAACTACACGGTGATCGTCGACGTCAACCGGCTCGGCCAGCGCGGCCCGACCGAGCTCGGCTGGGACCTCGACGCTTACGCGCGGCGGGTCGAGGCATTCGGGTGCGTCGCGATCACGCTCGACGGCCACGACCTCGCCGCCATCGACCGCGCGATGGGCGAGGCCCGGGCGGCCGGGCGGCCCTGTGTCCTGCTCGCCCGCACGATCAAGGGCAAGGGCGTCCCCGAGATCGAGGACAAGGAGGGCTGGCACGGCACGGCGCTTCCCGCCGACATGGCCGAGCGGGCGGTTGCCGCCCTCGGTGGCCGGAGCGACCTGCTCGTCCGCGGCCCGCTCCCCGAGCCGGGCGAGCCTGCGGTGACACCGGACCCACTCGCCGCTGTCGAGCGGCCGCGCTACGAGCTCGGCAGCAGGGTGGCGACGCGCAAGGCCTACGGCGACGCCCTCGCCGCGCTCGCCGCCCGGCCCGAGGTCGTCGTCCTCGACGCCGAGGTCGGCAACTCCACGCACTCCGAGGAATTCCTCAAAGTGGCGCCGGAGCGCTACTTCGAGGCCTTCATCGCCGAGAACCTGATGGTCGCCGCCGCGGCCGGGCTGTCGGTGCGCGGCTACGTCCCTTTCGCCGCGACCTTCGCCGCCTTCCTTGCCCGCGCCTACGACTTCGTCCGCATGATCGGCGTCTCGGAGCTTCCGTTGCGCCTCGCCGGCTCGCACGCCGGAGTGGAGATCGGAGCCGACGGACCGTCGCAGATGGCGCTCGAGGATCTCGCCTCGTTCCGGGCGATCCACGGCTCGACTGTGCTCTATCCCTCTGACGGCCCGTCGACGGTGGCGCTCGTCGAGGCGATGGCCGACCTCGGGGGGGTCTCTTTCATCCGCACCACACGCGGCGCCTACCCGGTGCTCTACGGGCCCGAAGAGGAGTTCCCCGTCGGAGGGGCGAAGGTCCTCCGACGATCAGACGCCGACGTCGTCACCCTTGTCGGTGCCGGCATCACCTTGCACGAGTGCCTTGCCGCCGCCGACGAGCTCGCGGCCGGCGGCCTCGCCGCGCGCGTCGTCGACTGCTACTCGGTGAAGCCGATCGGCACCGCGACTCTCGTCGAGGCGGTGCAGGCGACCGGAGGCCGCCTTGTCGTCAGCGAGGACCACTATCCGGCCGGCGGTCTCGGCGAGGCCGTCCTCTCGGCGCTGGTCGGCGCCGGCGTTGTCCCGACCCTCGCTCATCTCGCCGTGCGCGGGCTGCCGACCTCCGGGACGTCGACCGAGCTGCTGCAAGCCGCCGGGATCTCCCGCCACGACATCGCCGACGCGGCGCGCCGGCTGGCCAATCGCTGACCGTTCTCGGTGATCGCCCTCGGGGATCGCCCTCGCTGATCGCCCTCGGGGCCGCACGGGCCTCGCGGCTCTCTTCGGGGGCGCAGCTGCCCGCCGGCTGCTCTCAGGGAGCGAGCGTTCGCCGCAGGCGGCGGGCGACCACGGCGAGGCAGGCGAGCGACATCACGGCGAGGTAGCCGGCGCGAGCGGCCAGAACGGGTGAGAGGATCCCGGCATCGAGACTGCGCTCGAGCACGACCGCCTGATAGAGCGGGCTCACCCCGACGACGTCGGCGAGCCAGAGCGGGTAGACCCCGATCGGGTAGAAGGTGCCGGAGAAGAGGAAGAGCGGCACGGTGAGGAAGGCGACGTTGTCGAGGTCGGCCCAGCTGCGCAGGTAGCTCGTCGCCGCCATCCCGGCCGACGCGAAGGCGGTGGCGACGAGAGAGGCAACCGGCAGACAGCACAACGCCCACCAGGAGCCGACATAGCCGAAGCCGGCCATCACCGCCAAGAAGCACGCCGAGTACAGCGTTCCCCGCAGCACCGACCAGCCGATCTCGCCGAGAGCGACGTCCCCGGTCGAGAGCGGGGTGGCGAGCACCGCCTCGTAGCTCTTGGCGACCTTCAGCCGGTGAAAGACGTTGTAGGTGGTGTCGACCAGGGCGCCGTTCATCGCCGCCACGGCAAGCAGCGCCGGCGCGGCAAAAAGCGTGTAGGCAAGGCGGCGGCCGGCGAACTCGACCGGGCCGACGAGATGGCTCAGCCCGACGCCCACCGAGGCCAGGTAGAAGAGCGGCTCGATAGCCCCTGCGAGCACGAAGTACCAGCCGCGGCGATAGATCGCCACGTTGCGCCCGATGACGTGGCGAGCGCGCCGCGAGCCGAGCGAATGCTCCCTGGCACCTCCTGGCAGCGGTGAGCGGAGCCGGCCCGAGGGGGCGTCGGTCCGGGCAGCGGAGCTCACCGGGCGACGCCGCGGCGGTGTGGGGGCAGCGAAGTGGTCATCGGGCGAGGCGCCGCTCGAACCGGCGCCGAGCGGCGGCGAGTCCCACCGAGCCCAGCGCCACCAGGTAGGCGAGGTGGCCGAGCATGCTCCAGTGGTCGAGCCGTCCGAGCGTCGCCCCCCGGCACAGCGCGACGCCGTGGTAGAGCGGGGTCGCCTCGGCGAGGGCCTGCAGCCAGCCCGGGAGGCGACTGATCGGGAAGAAGTCGCCGGAGAAGAGGAAGAGCGGCACGACCACCAGCCGCTGCAGCGGCGAGAACGCGACCTCGGTCTCGACGGTGGCGCTCAGGGCGAACAGCGGCGTCGCGCAGGCGGCGCCGGTGAGGACCGCAGCCGGCACGGCGAGCACCGCCTGAGGCGAGGCGACGACGCCGAAGGCGGCGATCACGGCGAGGAACACGACGCTTGTCGCCAGCAGCCTGACGACGATGTATCCGACGTGACCGACAAGGACGTCGACGACCCGCAGCGGCGTCGCCAGCTGCGAGGCATAGGTGCGGTCCCAGCGCATCGCCCCGAACACCGGCCAGGTGGCGCTCTGGGTCCCGATCTGCATCGCCGAGGCGGCAAGCAGGCCGGGGGCGACGAAGGCAAGGTCGCTGACACCTCCGAGCGAGGCCCGTGACGCCACGCCGGCGAGGTGGTGGTCGACCAGGCTGCCCAGGCCGACGCCGATCGCTGCGAGGTAGAGGGTCGGATAGAACAGGCTCATCGTCACGAGCGTCCGCCACGTCTTGGCCTGGCGGTAGCACCAGGCGCGAAGGGCCCGCCACGCGAGCGGCGTCTCGACCGGGAGGCGGGCGGCGCTCATTCGTTGAGCGAGCGGCCGGTGAGGGCCAGGAAGACATCTTCGAGCGACCCCCGCCGAACGAGCGCGCTCACCAGCTCGATGCGACCGAGCTCCGTGCGGCGCCGATCGAGCTCGGCGAGCATCTCGTCGCCGTCAGCGCCGTAGCAGAGCAGCCGGTCGGCGAGGACCTCGCAGCGGTCGGCGAGGCCGGCCGAGGTGAGCGCGGCGATGACGCCGGCGTACCCGCCGTCGTCGAGGCGGACCTCGAGCACCTCGCGGGTCACGTGCTGGCGGATCAGCTGGCGGGGGCTTCCCTCGCCGACGATGCGTCCGCGCTCCATGACGACGAGGCGGTCACAGAGCTGCTCCGCCTCGTCCATGTAGTGCGTCGTGACGACAAGGGTGACGCCTTCGCGGCGCAGCTGGAAGAGTCGCTCCCAGACGAGGTGGCGGGCCTGCGGGTCGAGACCGGTCGTCGGCTCGTCGAGGATGAGGAGCTCGGGCCGGGAGATGAGCGCCCGGGCGATCGTCAGCCGCCGCCGCATCCCTCCCGAGAGTGACTCGACCCGCGCCGAGGACCGCCCCGAGAGCTGGGCGCCGTCGAGCAGCTCGAGGGCGCGCTGGCGCGCCACACGGCGCGGGATGTCGAAATAGCGACCGTACACGAGGAGGTTGTCGAGCACCGAGAGCTCCCCGTCGAGGGCGTCCTCCTGCGGCACTACGCCGATGCCGGCGCGGATCGCCGGCCCGTGACGGTGCGGGTCCATCCCCCGTACAAGAAGCGTCCCCCCGCTCGCCGGCGACATGCAGGCCACCATTCGCATCGTCGAGGTCTTGCCGGCTCCGTTCGGGCCGAGGAAGCCGAACACCTCGCCGCGCTCGATGCGGAAGCTGATGCCGTCGACGGCGACGAAGTCGCCGAAGCGCTTCTCGAGCTTCTCGGCGAGCACGATCGGGCCGCTCGTCGCCAGGACCTCTCCGGGCGCGGCCCCACGAGCAGGGCGGGCAGGAGCAGGCACGGCGCCCGAGGCTACCGCTCGTGCCCGTCGCTCGGACAGACGGCGACCCGGCGTGCTCCCGCTCAGCTCGAGGGGCGGGCGGCGATCGGCGCGAAGAGGTCGCCGAGGCGCTCCACGCGCCCGAGGACCTCGGTGGGCGTGAAGCTGAGCTCCTCAGGGCGCCGCGCCGCGGCGCACGCGGCGACCTCGTCCCAGCTGACCGGCGTGGAGGCCGTAGGCTGCTCGCCGGCGCGCAGCGAGTACGGGGCGACCGTGGTCTTGGCCGGATGGTTCTGGCTCCAGTCGATGAGGACGCGACCCTCTCTCCGGTCGCGGCGCATGTTCGAGACGACCTTGCCGCCGCTCTCGGCCTCCACCCGGCGAGCGAGCTCGAGCGCCAGGTCGTGGACCTCGATCCAGCGACTCGGTGGGTCGAGCGGGGCGTAGAGCTGGAGCCCCTTGCGTCCGCTCGTCTTCGGCAGGCCGTGAAGGCCGATCTCGGCCAGCCTGTCGCGCAGCGTCAGGGCCACGTCACAGCACTCGACGATCGTCGCCGGCAGGCCGGGGTCGAGATCGAGCACCAGCGTGTCGGGCGACGGGTCCTCGGTGAGATCGCCGCTGGCGCGCCACATCGGCACGTGGAGCTCGATCGACGCCAGGTTCACCACCCAGACAAGGCTCGCCAGGTCGGAGACGACGATGTAGTCGATCGTCGCCGAGAGGGGGCGGTCGCCTGCCCCGGTCCGCCCGAGACGCGGGACGCTGAGCCGGTGCACCCAGTCGGGGGCGTGCACGGGCACGTTCTTCTCGAAGAACGACGGTCGATCGACCCCGTCCGGGAAGCGCTTGACGGTGAGCGGGCGGTCGGCGAGATGCCCGAGCAGGACCGGCGCCACGCCCACGTAGTAGGCGATCAGGTCGCCCTTCGTGAAGCCGCTGCGGGGGTAGAGCACCTTGTCCAGGTTCGAGATGCTGAGCGTCCGACCCTCGAGCTCGACCTCGACCCGCTCGTCGGTGCTCACGTCGGGGTGCTCACGTCGGGGTGCTCACGTCGAGGTGCTCACGTCGAGGTGCTCACGTCGGGGTGCTCACGTCGGCCACCAGCCGCGGGCTGCTCGACAGCCCGGGCGACCAGCGCCGGCAGCGGCGCAGCACCGCGGGCGACTCGGTAGCTGCATGACTCGGTAGCTGCATGGGGAGGTGCACGACCCCCGAGCCGGGTCCAGCCAAGCCGCAGCGACCGCTCGACCGGGGCCGTATCGTCGAGCCCGACAGCTCGACCGGGGCCGTATCGTCGAGCCATGCAGCATCGGGTGTCCGCGGTCGGGGACCCTCCGAGGGTGGGACGAGACGGTGACGGCGCCGGCCCGGCCGGCAGAAAGGGGCTCAGCATGGATGAGATCTTCCAGGTAGTGATGGAGGAACGAGCCGGTGTCCCGGTCGTGCGAGCCGCCGGCGAGGTCGACGTCTCCACGGCCCCGATGCTGCGGGACTGCCTGGCCGAGCTGCCCGCCGGCTCGCCGAGGGTGGTCGTCGACCTCTCCGACGTGACCTTCCTCGACTCTACCGGGCTCGGGGTGCTCGTCGCCGGGCAGAAGCGTGTTCGCGCCGCCGAGGGCAGCGAAGGTGCCAGCCTCGACCTCGTGGTGACGCGCCCGCAGATCCTCAAGGTCCTCGAGGTGACCGGCTTGACGTCCATCTTCTCCATCTACTCGAACCTCGACGAGGCGCTCGGCTCGTGAGCGTGACGGTCGGCAGCTCCGGCGACATCATCCCGCTCGGGGGAGAAGGCCACACGGTCACGCTCTCGATGCCCGCCCAGCCCGAGCTGTGGAGCCTGGCCCGGATGACCGCCAGCGGGATCGCCTCGCGCCTCGACTTCAACGTCGAGGAGATCGAGGACCTCCGTCTCGCCCTCGACGAGCTGTGCAGCACCGTCGCCTCAGGGGCCGGGGGCTCGGGACGGATCGAGCTCAGCTACCGCTGGGACGAGAGCTCGATCGAGATCGTCTGCGAGCTGACCTCCGCCGGCGAGATCAGGGGCGAGCCGTCACTCGTGCATGCCGTGCAGCCACTCGGCGAGCCTGGATCGCCGGCGAGCGAGTTGAGCGTCGACGAGCTCTCTGCACGCATCCTCGACGCCCTCGTCGACGAGCACGGCGTCGAGCCGTCCGAACAGTCGCGCCGCTGTGGCTGGCTACGGAAGCGTCGTTCCCGCGGCGCCGAGCAGAGCTGAGACGTGCCCGGCACGGCGTCGACCTCAACGACCTCTGAGCGCGGCGTGACGACCGCGCCGAGGCGGCCCTCGGTCTCAGCGAGGGCGTCAGGGAGCGGCGAGCTGGCGACGTCAGCAACGCCGTCGTCGCGCGGGCGACGGCTCGTGACGAGCGATCGCCGAACGAGCTGTCGCCGGAGGTGCCAGCCGTGGCAGTGATGCGGAGCGACGCGGAGCGATCGGACGCGCTCGCCGACAAGCTGCGGGAGTTCTCCCGCACACGGGACCCCGGGCTGCGTGACGAGCTGATCACCGCCCACGTCGGGCTCGTCGAGCAGCTGGCGAAGCGCTTCGCCAACCGCAGCGAGCCGCTCGACGACCTCGTCCAGGCTGGCTCCATCGGCCTCATCAAGGCCGTGGAGGGATTCGACCCCGATCTCGGGTTCGAGTTCGCCGCCTACGCGACGAAGACGATCGTCGGCGAGCTGAAGCGCCATTTCCGCGACAAGGGGTGGTCGGTCCGAGCCCCCCGCCGGGTGCAGGAGCTATATCTCAGCCTTGGCCAGACCGTAGAGGAGCTGTCCCAGCGCCTCGGCCGCTCTCCGACGGTGAAGGAGCTCGCGGCCGAGACCGGGGTCGGCGAGGACGCCGTGCTCGAAGCGCTCGAGGCGGGCCATGCCTACCGCTCCACGTCGCTCGACAGCCCCGGTCCCGAGGGCGAGACGCTCGGCAACCGGCTCGGCACCAACGACCTCGAGTTCGACAACGCCGAAGACCGCGCCGTGCTGCTTCCTCACCTCGCTGCGCTGCCGGCGCGCGAGCGGCTCATACTCAAGCTGCGCTTTGTCGACGACCTCACCCAGTCGGAGATCGCGGCACGCGTGGGGCTCTCACAGATGCACGTCTCTCGGCTTCTCGCGCGCAGCCTGGCCATGCTGCACGAGGCCTACGGCGGTAGAGGCGAGTAGCGGGCGACCAGCGCTCTCGACACAGCCGTTCGTGTGCCTGGCTGGCCTCTGGCTGGTCTGCCGGGGTCCGGGACGGGTAGTGGCCGGCCGCCGCAGGGTGGACCTACACAGTTGGTGGACCCGGACGGGGACGTTCAGGCCAGGGGCTTCAGGGCGGACTCATGACGGACGTCCCTCCCCCTGCTCGTGGGCGCCGCGCTCTGCCATCTCGCGCTCGTGGGCGGCGACGTCCTCGAGGTCAAGATGCCGGCGACCTTCGTCGGCGGCAGCGGCCTCGTCGCCCGTCGCCGGACGACCGGCGACGTGCCCGGCGTCGGCCTCGCTGCGCTCTGCGCCGCGTGTCACCTCGTCGGGACGGGTCCGGCCATCGTCGTTGCTCCTGTCGCTGTCGTTGCTCACATCGCTCTCCCGTCTCGACAGATCCCGGCTCTACAGGTACCGCACTCACTCGTCGGGGTAGGACGCCCGCTGCGGCTCGACCGGGTCGAGCCGGCGCTCACAGGGGTCAGGCATCGGGTCGCCGCGAGGCGCCCTCAAGGTGAGCGACGGGGCACGCAGCCATCCGGACGCCAGGAGCAGCTCGGCTCCCCCGAGGATCGTGACCACCGGCTTGCCGGCGATGAGCAAGCACCATCCGGCTCGAATCAGGAGCCGAGCGTGCCAGGCTCGCTGTCGACAGCGTTGCGACGTCGACAGCGTTGCGACGGCCGGTGCCGACGACATCGGGTGTCGGGAGGCGCCGCCAACATCGGCGCGCTGCGCGATACGGCGGCACCGAGGCCGGTCGGCCCTCGGGGCGTCGAGGACGGGGCGTCCCCCGGCGGCTTGAACCGCGCCCACGGCACCGCCAGCTGCTCGTCCGGACTAGCCGGTCGTCGGGAAACGCCTGGCCGGAGAGTCGGGAAACGCCTGGCCGGAGAGGAGACCAGGCCTACCGGGCTGCTGGCTCGACATGGGCGCCGTCTACCCCCCGGGTGCGGCCGCTCAACCACCACCCCGACCTGGACGGGACGTCGCCGCGGAGACGTTCCCGCGGAGACGTTCCCGCGGAGACGTGAGCTCGAGCGAGCCGACCTGGTCCGCTGAGCTCAACCCGGCCGCGCGAGCCCGAGCTCGGCGGGCACAGGGAGCATCACGGCAAGCGGCCTGGGCGGCGTCACTGCAAGTGGGACGGCACCGGCGTCGACGTCACCGGGCGCGAGCTCGGCCTCGATCGCGCCGCAGAGCAGGTGCACCGCCACCTGGTGGACCTCCTCGATCGTTGTCGGTGAGGTCGCGTCGGCGACCACCACATCGCAGCAGAGGGCAGCGAGAGGGTCGGGAAGAGGGCCGGTGAGCCCCACGGTGCGAAGCCCCATCCGCAGCGCGGACTGCGTCGCGGCGAGCACGTTGACGCTGGCGCGCCCGCAGGAGAATGCGACGAGCACATCCCCCGGGCGACCCTGAGCCCGCACCTGGCGTGCGAAGGCCTCGCCGTCCCCGTGGCCGTCGAGCGACGCCGTCAACGAGATCGCCCCGCTCATCAGCGCCGCCGCCGGCAGGGGCGGCCGCCCCTGCTCGGCGCGACCGACGAGCTCGCTTGCCAGATGGTCGGCGAGCGCCGCTCCCCCGCCGGTGCCGACGGCAAGGAGACGATGGCCCCTCCGAAAGGCACGGGCAAGCTGGCGCCCGAGGCGCTCGATCCGGTCGGACTCCGCTTCGAGGGAGTCGAGCGACTGGCGCAAGGCGCGCACGTGCTCGAGAGCCCCTTCCCGCCGCTTGGTCATCGGCGGGGCGCCAGCGCGAGCCGGCGAGCGGCGCTGGCCGGCTCCTGCCACGGGGCGAGCAGGAGACGTCGTGACATCGCTTCAAGGGTTGCCCCGCGGGAGAGGGTCGAAAACAGCACCTCGTTGGACAGCGGCGCGTGAGGCGACGC
>DAHUZG010000103.1 GCA_027306715.1 Acidimicrobiaceae bacterium | reverse complement strand
GGATGAGCGAGGACGATCTCGTGATGCTCGTCGCCTCGCTCATCCCTGCTGCTCTTGACACGACTCGGGGCCAGCTCGGATGCACGCTCGAGGCCCTCGTGCGCACCCCGTCGCAGTGGTCGAGGCTCGTCGCTGATCCCGGCCTCGCCGAGAAGGCCGTCGAGGAAGGGCTGCGCGTGGTCCCGGCCATCAGCGGGATCCCGCATGAGGCCGTCCGCGACACCTCCTGCAACGGTGTCGAATTCCCGGCCGGCACCCGCGTCGCTGTCTACCCCCGCGCCGCCAACCGCGACCCGGCTGTGTTCTCCGACCCGGACCGCTTCGAGATCGAGCGACAGCAGTCCACCCAGTACACCTTCGGCTTCGGGCCCCACGCCTGCCTCGGCGCTCCCGTGGCACGCATCGAGATGGCCGAGGCGCTGCGGGCGGTCGCCGGCCGGGTGGCGAGCTTCGAGCTCGCCGGCGAGGTCACCCACCTGCCGATGTCCTCGAACGCCAACCGGCTCAGCTTGCCGGTGCGCTTCCGCCTGCTCGACGCCGGGGACCAAGAGAGCCGGAGCGGTAGGCAAGAAGTGACATGAACCTCGTCATCGACCCCGTGCTCTGCCAGGGCCACGGCCAGTGCGTCGCGGTGGCCCCAGCTGTGCTCGAGCTCGGCTCTGACGACCTCGCCCGCCTGAGGATTGCCGGTGAGGTGCCCGAGGAGGAGGAGGCGGCTGTGGAGCTTGCCATCGCCTTGTGCCCGGAGGCGGCGCTTTGCTGGGCGCGCCCAGGCGACGAGTGAACGTCTCCGCAGCCCGCTGTGCCCGCCTGCTCAGCCAGCCTCGGGCACGGTGACGCAGCGTCCGGTCCCGAGTGCAGCCGGGTCGGCCACCCCGTCCTCGGCGACGACGCGACCCTTGGAGATCGTGAGCACCGGCCAGCCTTTCAGCTTCCATCCCTGGTAAAGGCATGTGCCTTTCCCGGAGTGATCGACCACGCGCTCCTCGTCGAGGTCGACGACGACGAGGTCGGCGTCGGCGCCGACGGCAAGAAAGCCCTTCCGCGGCAGCAGCCCGAAGCGGCGAGCGGGGTTGTAGGAGTTGAGCCGGACCAGATGGCTGAGCGGAAGGCCCCGCTCGTGAACGCCGAAGTGGAGCATGAGCGGCAGCTCCCAGGCAAAGGAGACGACGCCCGGCTTCTCGGACCAGAGATCGCCTCCCGTCTTCTGGAACGGGACGTGGTCGGTTCCGAGGGTGTCGATCGTGCCGTCGAGGATGCCCCGCCAGAGCCCCTCTTGGTTCTCCCGGTCGCGAAGCGGCGGCGAGATCTTGGCGCGAGCATCGAGGTCGCGGTCATAGGCGGTCCTCGTGAGGTAGTGGGGGCAGGTCTCCATCGTCACCTCCACGCCGCGCGACCTTGCCTCGCGCACGAGAGCGGGTCCGGCGCCGACGCTGGTGTGAACGACGTAGAGAGGACAGCCGGTGATCTCGGCGAGGCGGACCACGCGGCTGATGGCTTCCTCCTCGACAAAGGCTGGACGGGACTCGGTGTAAGCAGGTAGGTCCTGGCGCCCGGTCTGCATCATCTCGTTCTTGAGCAAATGAGCCAGCTCGGTGTTCTCACAGTGCACCGAGACGACGCCGTGCGGGAGCTTGGCCGCTTCGCGCATCGCGCCGAAGACCCAGGCGTCGGTCGACGAGACGATTCCGATCGAGTTGCCGGGCTCGTAGCCCATGTGGCACTTGAAGGACTGGACGCCGGTCTCAACAGCGACGCGGCCGATCTCGGGAATGTGGTCCTCGCGCTGGATCCCGAAATGGAAGCCGAAGTCGACGTGCGCATGCGCCTCGCCCCGGGCGCGCCGATCCTTGTAGAAGGGGATGTACGAGCCGTTCGGGTTGCGGATGAACAGCAGCACGGTGGTCACCCCTCCGGCCGCTGCCGCCGCGGTCTCGGTGCTCATGTCGTCGTCGTAGTCGTAGTTGACGCCGAGGTGGCAATGCGGGTCGACGACGCCGGGCATAAGCACCCTGCCTTCGAGCTCGATGGTGCGTGCCGCCTCTGGCAGCGCGTCGTCGCTCCCGAGGGCGACGACCTTGCCGCCTTGCACCGCGACCCCGCCGTCGAACTCGCCGGCGTGGGTGACGACGCGGCCGCCCTTCAGCGCGAGATCAGCCTTCATTGGGTCACCTTCATTGGGACACCTTCCTTGCCTCGTGCTCGGCGATGTGGCGAGCGATCCCTGTCCATTGGCTGCGCCCTACCGTCACCGGCGCAGAATTCCCCATCCCCCGGGCCCATACAGAGCGAAGCCCGAGCCTCTCGGCGCTCGCCAGATCGACGCTTCCCGGTGGGGCGGCGACGTCGAGGACGAGCGCGCCCGGCGCCATCTGCTCGAGCACCGCCGTCCCGACCACCGGTGCAGGCACGACGGAGAAGAGCATCGCCAGCGGTCCGACCCGTCGGGGAAGCTCCTCGAGCGGGTGCGAGCGGCAACCGGCGGCGTAGGCCGCGGCGAGCTGCACGCGTGAGCGGGCGAACACGTGCACCGTCGCGCCAAGCCGGTCGAGCGAGCGCGCGAGGAGCGCTCCGATGTTTCCGAACCCGACCACGCCGACCTCGGACGCGTGGATCGTGACGTCGGTGCTCGCCACCGCAGCTGCGATCACGCCTTCGACGATTGCCGGCCCGCGGAGCAGCATCAGCTCGGCATCGTCCTCGTACTCGACGAGGCGGCACCCGGTGGCGGCCGCCGCCCGCTTCAGCTGGTCGTCGGAGCGTCCGAGGATGACCGCCGCGTCAGGGCGGAGCAGCGCCAGCAGCTTCTCGCCGGGAACGATCGCGCTCGGCGCCGATGGGGCGTAGAGACTGCCGTCGGCGCCGAGGCCGGGGACCGGGAAAAGGGCGTAGCCAGCTCCGTCCATCGCAGACTCGGCGCTCTCACAGCCGCTGACGCCGCGGATTCCTTCATCAGGCCAGGGAAAGCCGAATCCCCTCACCTCGGCGCCGGCCTCGGCCGCGAGGCGGGCGATCTCCTGCTCGCGCCGGTCGCCACCGACGACGGCCACGATGAGGCCGCCGAGACAAGGCGCCGACGCGCCGGCGACCGATCCCGCAACCGTCACCGCGGCGCCGTCCCGGCCGCCTGTGCTGTCGGCCGTCATCCACGGACCTCCGCCAGCAGCTCCTCTAGGCTGAGCCCCTCGATCCCGAGGGCTGCGGCGTCGCGGCCGGGCGGCATCTCGCTGCCGAGCAGGGCGCCGGCGAGAGCGAGCAGCGCGGCAGCGATCGGCGTCTTGACGCCGGCGAGCTCCGCCAGCGCCACGAACGGCTCGAGGCCAAAGGCGAAGTCCTCCCGGTAGTAGCGGTGAGAGAGCGAGCCGGGAGCTTGGATCGAGCGGTTGGCCGCGCCGGACCTGATCGCCTCCGCCGCCGTCTCAGCGGACGACCGCCCGGCGACCAGCCCGGCCGAGGACCGATCGCCAGCTGCGCCACCGCCGCCGCCCGGCGCGGTGGCAGTTCCGACGAGCACCATCTCCTCGGCGAGCCTCGGGAGCTCGTGACCGAAGCTGCGCGCCAGCTCGCGCCGCTCGGCGTCGAGCCCGTCGAGGACGCGGGCGACGCCGGGAGTCGTCCCCTCGACGTAGAAGGCGAAATTCCCGCCCGTTGCCTCGATCCAGGCAGCGCCGAGGATCGCTCCAGGGGGGTGAAGGACGAGATTGGTGTTCGACAGGCTCGAGCACAGCACGTCGCAGACAGTGAGCCGGCACGAGAACAGCGCCGCCGCGGCGTCAGCCGCTTGGTCGCCGCCGGGAAGCACACCACAGCGCAGCTGCGGGGCCCGCCCCGTGACCTCTACGCCGCCTTCGGGTCGAACGCGTGCGACGTAGGGCAGCGTCGAGAGCTCCGCCACAGGTGGAAGAGCGGCGCCGAGGTGCCGGAAGAGCTGTCTCAGCTGGAGCGCACCTCCTACATGCCCGGGGCTGAGCACGATCGGGACGCCGAGCCGTCGCTCGGCGAGCTCGGCAAAAAGCGGCGGGTGCAGGAACGCCGGCAGCGAGAGGATCACCACCTCGGCTCCTCTGAGCGCCTCGCCGAGGTCGGTGGTCACCGCCAGCACCCGTGCGCTGCCCGTGCCGAGGATGCCGCGATGGGCGATCTGGCCCGAGCTGTACGGGGCGATGGTCGAGGCGCTGCGGTGCCAGAGCGCTACGTCGTGACCTCCGGCCGCCAGCTCGACGACGGTCGCCAGGCCGCCCGCTCCGGCGCCGAGCACGGCGACGGTGGTCATGCCCGGTAGCGTTCCAGCTTCTCGCGGTCGACCTCGACACCGAGGCCGGGACCGTCCGGAGCGATCACCATCCCGTCGGTGAACCGGAACGGCTCGGTGATGAGGTCGTCGCGGTAGTACACCCCGGCGATCGCAGGGCCACCAGAGCCAGCCGGCGCCGACACCGGACAGACGCTCGGCAGCACGGCGTTGGCGAGCGAGGTCCCGAGCGCCAGGTTGGCGGCATTTCCGATGCCCGTCTCGATCGAGCCGCCGATGTCGCAGCTCATGCCGAGGCGCTCGGCGAGCTCGGCCTGCTGCCGCGCCCGGTAGAGCCCCCCCGGCTTGGTGACGTAGCAGGAGAAGCAGCTGGCGGCATCGAGCTCGTGAAGCTCGAGGATGTCCTCCACGGTCCACGCCGACTCGTCGGCCATCACCGGGCTGGTGATGCGGGCGGCGACGCGGGCAAGGCCGCGCGCCCCGCCTACCGGCTGCTCGCAGAGGAACAGCCCGTGCTCCTCCTGGGCCAGCGTGGTGCGGACGGCCTCGTGGACAGAGGCGTACCCCTCGTTGGCGTCGACGCGGATGCGGATCTCGTCGCCCACGGTCTTGCGCAGCCGGGCGACGAGCTCGACGTCGCGCTCGGGATCGAGGCCGGTCTTGCACTTGATCGTCCGGGCGCCCTCTTCGACCGCCTGAGCCGCCTCGTCGAGGCAGCGCTCGATCTCCATGATCCCCAGTGAGTGGGCGAGCTCGATACCGGGACGGTGGCGCCCGCCGAGCAGTGTCGAGACGTTGACCCCGAGCGCCTTGCCCGCAGCGTCGTAGCAGGCCATGTCGACCGCAGCCTTGGCGTACGGATGTCCCTTCACCGTCCTGTCCATCAGGCGGTGAAGGACGGCGATCTCGGCGGGGTCCTTCCCGCTCAGCTGCGGCGCGAGCAGCTCGCCGACGACGTGGCGAACGGTCTCGGGAGTCTCCCCGTAGTACCGCATGGCCGAACCGCCCCACGTCGGCCCTGCCGGCGCCTCGCCCCAGCCGACGACGCCGTCCTCGGTCTCGAGCTCGATGATCGCGTGGCGGCCGATCGGTGAGCTCATCTTCGAGGCCCAGTTGTGCTCGCGCCGTGTCGGCAGGGCGACGACGTGAACCTTCAGTCCCCGGATCCTCACCCCTGCTCGTTTCCGACGGGCTCGTTCGAGCCGGCTCGACCGGAGAATGGCCTCATCGCTGCTCGACCAGCTCGATCTCGTTGCCGTCAGGGTCCTCGAGGTACACGGTGTGCCCGTACGGCCCCGGAGCCGGGCCACGGACGATCTTGACACCGCGGCCCGAAGCCCGCTCGGCGATCTCGTCGACCCCGACTGCGCTGAAGCAGAGATGCTCGAGGCGCGACGGCGAGCCGCTCGAGGCCGTCGTGAGGCCGAGGCCTTGATGGGTGACGACGAGATCGCGCCCGTCGCGGAATGGCTCCCGCTGGCGCACGGAGAAGCCGAGGAGCCCGCAGTAGAAGGCGAGGCTGCGCTCGAGATCGGAGACCTCGAGCAGAAGGTGGTGAAGAGCCGTGGCTCGCGCCGGCGCGATCCCCGAGAGCCACCGGCAGACGTCGTCGGTCGTGGCGAGCACGCCGAGGTACTGAGCCCACACCTCCTGTGCGGTGGCGAGCCATCGCGGGCGCACCGAGGCGATGGCATCGGTCACGGCGACGACGTCGTAGTCACGCAGGTACGCCTCACGAAGGGTCGTCTCGACGCAGGCGTTGGCTGTCACCCCCCCGACGAACAGCGCCCTCACGCCGAGCATGTCGAGAAGGGTCTGCAGGCGTGTCTCGAAAAAGGCGCCGAAGCGGTGCTTGGTGACGACGAAGGTGGGGTCATCGGCGAGCTCTCTCAGCTCGTCGACGAGCTCGGCGTCCCAGCTCCCCGAGAGGCACGAGGTCTGCCTGCGCTTGGCGGTGTGCGCGGCGAGCGACTTCTGGCGCCTGCCGGCGTCGGGCTCGAGATGCACCTGACGCGTCCAGACCACCGGCAGGCCCGCGGCCTTGAAAGCTTCGGCGAGACGCCGCGCCTTTGGATAGGTGGCCTGCGCGGGGGCGACGTCGACACCGGACATCCCGAGCGTGCCGTCCGGGTGGCAGAAGCCGTTCTGGTAGTCGATGAGAAGAAGCGCGCTTCGGGAGGCGTCGACAGCCCGGATCGTCTCGAGCACGTCGGCGCTCATCGCCGCCCGCCTGCTGGCACAGGGCCCTCCGGGCCCCCAACGGCCGGCTGCCGGTCGGCGCCGAGGACCCCGGAGCGGGCCCAGTTCTCGGGCGGATACTCCTGGATCACGACATGCAGGGCATCCGGGCTCGCCCCGGCATGCTCGACCATCGCCTCGGTGATCGCCTTGGTCAGCGCCCGCTTGGACTCGGTGCTACGCCCTTCCCACATGTGAACGACGACGAACGGCACCAGCTTCGCACCTCCTCAGGGTCGAGCTCAGGTCTCGAGCTCACGCCTCGATTGCCAACAGATGGTCGGTCGGGCTGACGTCGGACAGCAGCGTCGCTCCGCTGCCGGTGATCGCCACCATGTCCTTGACCTGCATCCCAAAACCGTGGCCGCTGCGGTAGACGAGCGGCTCGACCCCCATCACGAGGCCCGGGACAAGAACGCTGTCGTCGAATTCGGCGAGGTAGGGCGCCTCGTGCAGGTCGAGGCCGATGCCGTGACCGACAAAGGAGATCGCGGGCATCGCCAGCTCGTCGAACCGCCGCCGGAACGAACGGTACACGTCGCGGGCGGCCACGCCGGGTCGGATCGCGCCGAGCACGAGCTGCCTGCACTCGACGAGGCTGCTGTAGACCCGGAGGGCATCGGGCCCCGGCTCGCCGACGACCGCCGTCCTGCAGACGCCGGCGTGGTAGCCGTCGATGACGGCGAAGATCTCGAATCGGCAGACGTCGCCGGGCTCGAGCAGGCGTCGTGTCGGCCCGACGTTCGGCAGCTGGCTGCGCTCGCCGGTGGCGACGATCATCAGCTTGAACTGCTGGGCCCCGTTCTCGTACACCGAGCGCGTGAGCTCGGCGGCGATGTCCATCTCGCTGCAGCCCGCGCTGGCTCGGGCACAGGCGTCGGCGATCGCGGTGTCGGCGATCCGCGACAGCCGACCGAGCAGCGCCAGCTCGTCTGCGGTCTTGATCCTTCGGCACTGCGCGAGCACGGCGTCGGCGGCCGCGAGCTCGGCCTTGGGAAGCGCGGCGCACAGCTCGGCGAAATCGTGAGCCGGGAGGTAGGAGGTCTCGATGCCGACACGCTTGCCGGCAAGGCCGAGCTCGTCGAGAAGCCCTGCGAGGGAGTGCATGGCATTGCCGCCGAACTCGCGCCAGACGCGCAGCTCGAGGTCGGGTCGCGCCTCGCGTACCGTGCTCTCCTCCATGTCGACGCAGAGCATCGCCTCGCCGCCGTTCACGTCGATCACCGTCGCAGCGTGGCGCCAACGCATCAGCGCCTGCGAGGGGACGACGAAGCCGCAGGTGTACGCGACGTTCTCGGGCGAGAGCGAGACGAGCGCGTCGAGGCCCGCTGCAGCGGCGCCGTCGCGAAGGCGAGCGAGTCGCTGGCTGGTCGCGGCAACGAGCGAGCTGGTAATACATCTGATATGATCAGACGGTGCAGCCGCTGTCAAGCTGGAGCCTGCACGACGAGGCGTCCGCTTCCCCAGGCGTGAGGCGGCCCGGCCGCGACGTACCTGATGGGCCAGCCGGGGCCGCTCCGCAGCGCGGCCGGCGAACCCTCGTCGAGCACCTCGAGTTCCTGCTCACCGTCGACGAGCACGACACGGTGCTTCGTGACGCCAGCATCCTCGTCGAAGGTCGGCGGCTCGCCGACGTCGGGCCGAGCGCGGCGGTCGCCGAGCGCCTCGAGCGGGCGCCGGATGCCGTTGTCGACGGACGCCGGAAGGGCGCCATCCCGGGCCTTGTGGACAGCCACGTGCACCTGTCGGAGACGCTGAGCCGGGCGGTGTTCCCCGACCTGCTGTCGACTCGCGCCTGGGTGTTCCACTGGGCCAAGCCGTTCTACGCCCACGTGAGCGCTGAGGACGAGCGCGTCAGCGTGCTCGTCAGCTTGGCCGAGATGCTTCGCGGCGGTACGACGTGCTTTCTCGACATGGGATCCCAGAACGAGGCGGGGCTCACTGCTCGCGCGGTTGCCTCGGTCGGGATGCGCGGCATCGTCGGTCGCCACGCCGCCGACCAGAAGCCCGCACAGCTCCCGGCGGGCTGGTCCGAGGAGATGGTGAGCCATCACTTCTTCGCCTCGGCCGACGAAGCCTTGACGGTGCTGCGTGCCGAGGTGGAGAGCTGGAACGGCGCCGCCGGGGGACTGATCCGCTGCTGGGTCAACATCGAGGGCAAGGAGCCGTGCAGCATCGAGCTGCACGTCGGCGCCCGGGCTCTCGCCGAGGAGCTCGGTGTCGGCACCACCTACCACCTCGCCTCGTCGATCGAGGAGGCGAAGGTCTCCGAGAGGCGCCACGGACGCTGGCCGCTCACCCGCATCGCCGAGCACGGCGGTCTCGGGCCCAATCTGGTCCTCGCCCACGCCGTCGCGCTCACCGACGACGAGGTATCGCTCGTCGCTGCTCACAACACCTCGGTGGCGTTCTGCCCGGCGAGCTCGCTGAAGCTCGCCAAGGGCGCCACCGCCATCGGCAAGTACCCCGAGCTGCTGGCGGCGGGAGCGACGGTCGCGCTCGGCACCGACGGGGTCTCGGCCGGCGGCAATCTCGACCTGCACCGCCAGGTCTATCTGGCGGCCGGGCTGTTCAAGGACGCCCGCCTCGACCCGCGCCAGGTGGGCGCCCGGCGCGCCCTTCGGATGGCGACGATCGACGCCGCGCGCGCCCTCGGCTGGGACGACGAGATCGGCTCGCTCGAGCCCGGCAAGCAGGCAGACTTCGTCCTGTTCGATCTCGACCACCACGAGTGGACGCCCTACGGCGACCCGCTCCAGGCGGCGGTCTGGTCGGCGAGCCCGGCGAGCATCGCGCAGACCTGGGTGGCGGGGCAGCCGCTC